>CAZHBM010000428.1:0-3305 GCA_964529945.1 uncultured Anaerolineales bacterium
CCCAGACGTTCCAGCGTTTGCGCCAGCTTCTCGTATGTGGCGGTCTGGTTGGGGGCCAGCCGGGAGGCCCGAGCCCAAGCGTCGACGGCTTCCTCCAGCCGGCCGGCCTGAAAGTGGATGTCACCGATCATGGCATAGCTGTCGGCAGCTGCATTCAGTGTGCCCAGCCGTTCGTGCACGTCACCCAGATCGAGCAACGCCTGGACGTTACCCGGTGCCAGTTGCACTGCGCCCTGAAACGCTTTGAGTGCCGTTTGCAGTTGGCCGACTTTAACCAGCGCCTCCCCGATTTCCAGGGTGCCATCCACGTCACGAGGGAACTCCATCAGCGCCTCTCGAAAAGCGAGAATAGCCGCCTTCCAATTGCCGTCCTGGCTATGTTGGCGAGCCTGACGCATTGCGTTTTCGTAAGTTATGCGGTTGCCAGCCATTTAACACCTCCCCACGACTGCTGCGCCGATTGTCGGCACACGCACTTGCCTCCCGCCTATGGACGCGGGGCAATCGGCCGCTGCGGGGGAATTAGCCATCCAATCCGTTGCAGCCCGTAAACGCGCGTTGGTTTTAGGCCTGATCGTGCAGCAGAACAGCCAGGATACCTTTTTGTGCGTGCAGGCGGTTTTCAGCCTGGTCGAATATCGCCGATTGGGGACCGTCGGCCACTTCGTCCGTGATCTCTTGCCCGCGGTGTGCCGGCAGGCAGTGCATCACGATGGCCGTTTGCTTGGCGTATGACAATAGCTTGCTGTTGATTTGGTAGGGCGGGAAAGTCTTTTCACGCTCGGCTTTTTCCTTTTCCTGCCCCATGCTGGTCCACGTGTCGGTATAGACGACGTCGGCACCTGAAACGGCTTCCACTGGATCCTCAGTGGTCAAAATCTGGCTGCCTGATTCCTGGGCGAATTGCCGCCCCATCGCCAGTGCTTTTTCGGGCAACGCGTAGCCTTTTGGGTAGCCAATACGGAAATTCATGCCCAGCTTAGTGGCTGCGAAGAGCAATGAAACGGCCACATTATTGGCGTCACCGATGTAGGCCAAATCCAGGCCCTTGAGCTCGCCCTGTTTTTCCCACATAGTGAAAATGTCGGTAATGCCCTGACAGGGATGGTTGAAATCACTCAGGCCGTTAATGACCGGCACGCGTGAATGTTCGGCCAACTGCAAGATATGCTCGTGGGAGAAGACACGCGCCATAATCACGTCTACGTAACGCGACAAAACGCGTGCCACGTCCGGTACACTCTCACGCTGTCCCAGGCTGATTTCGTTGGGCGAGATGTAGAGCGCGTGACCGCCGAGCTGCAACATCGCCACGTCAAAAGAAATACGGGTGCGAAGGGATGGCTTCTGAAAGATCATGCCCATCACCTGGTGGTCGAGGATGGGCTGGTTGCCACCTGCTTGCCACTCTTTTTTGAGCGCCTGAGCGCGGTTCAATATGTTCCAGATTTCTGAAGCCGACAAATCGGCAATGCTGATGAAATGTTTCATGTCAGTCTTCACCGTCCTAAATTTAGCGAACTTTCGTTGCAGTATACCACAACTGGCAGCCAAAAGGAAAGCTGTTTTTGATGAGGCACACCGTCCTTAAAGAGGTCTGCGGGCGGCATTCAGGCGCAGAATCAGGCCGATCAACATTGACTTTTGATTCTGATCGGCCTAGAATAGACATCGTTGTAACGTTTAGGACGGTGATTAAATTGGAAGAGGAAGCAGGCTTAAGTACCAAGGGACGCAAGTCCCGGCCCCGGTCCGCACCACCTAATCGAATAACCTGGCTCTCCCCCCGAGGGTAGGTTTTCGTCAAGCCGCCTCCGGGGGTGTGCCGTATTTCCCGGAGGTGTTTCAATGGATGCCCCTGTCTTGGAAAACATCTTGGCACGCATGCGTGTGTCTCTGGAACGTGATGACCTGCGCGGTGCAGTGGCCATTCTACAATCTCTGCGTCCGGCCGACCAGGCAGAAATATTCTCTGAACTGGACGATTCAGATCAGGCAGCATTGCTCCCTGAATTGGACCCGGCCGATTCGGCCGACATTCTAGAAGAGCTCGACGATGAGGAAGCAGCCGAACTGGTAGCTTCCCTGTCCACGGACACGATCATCCGCATTGTGGATGAAATGGAGCCGGACGAGGCAGCTGACCTGTTGGGTGACATCCGTCCCGAGAGAGCTCAGGCGGTGTTGGCTGGATTGGAGGACCCCGAGGAAGTACGTCCGCTGTTATTGCACCCCGATGACAGCGCCGGCGGCCTGATGACCTCCGAGTTCCTGGTGCTGAAACGCCGTATGACGGCCGCCGAAGCCATTGAAGCCATCCGTTCCTGGCGACCGGATGCCGAAACCATCTACTACCTGTTTGTCGTCGACCGGATAGGGCGTCTATGTGGTGTGGTCAATCTGCGCCAGTTGATCGTCGCCGACCCTAACACGCGGGTGGGTGATATCATGAAGACGGACGTGATTTCGGTCCGTGCCGGCGCCGACCAGGAGGACGTGGCGCGGCTGATGACTCGTTACGACTTGTTGGCGCTGCCGGTTGTGGATTTCGACAATACTCTGTTGGGCGTCATCACCTTCGACGACGTAGTCGACGTGATTGAGGATGAGACGACTGAGGACATCCAGCGCCTGGGTGGTGCCCAACCCCTCGACCGTCCCTATCTAGACACGGACGTGTTCACCGTCACCCGCAAACGCTTTGGCTGGCTAGTGCTGTTGTTTGTGACCGGCACATTGACCGGCAGTGTGATGCGATTGTTCCAAAATGAGTTGAATTCCGTCGTGGCGTTGACTTTTTTCGTTCCCCTTCTGATTGGCACCGGCGGAAATGCCGGTTCGCAGACCACAGCCACTATCATCCGTGCCCTGGCTGTAGGCGACGTCGATTTCACCGATGCGCTGCGGGCATTGTGGCACGAATTGCGTACAGGCATCCTGTTGGGGGCGGCTATGGCAGTGGCTGCCTACATCCGCGCAATTACCTGGGACATGTCTCAGGTGCTGGCGATGACGGTGTCTCTGGCGATTTTTGCCATTGTACTGTGGGCCAACAGCATCGGATCCATTTTGCCGCTGATCGCCTCTCGGCTGGGCATTGATCCGACTGTCGTCTCCGGCCCCTTGATGAGTACACTGGTAGATGCAACCGGTTTGTTTATCTACTTCACGATAGCCCGAATCCTGCTCGGATTGTGAGCCGTGAGCGGCCGTTGGCCGGCAGGAAACAAAACAGGAAACAAAAAACCCGCCGGACGAGCGTCCGGCGGGCCACGGGTCGAGAGTAACCGGCCTGGCTTAACGGA
>CAZHBM010000429.1:0-3290 GCA_964529945.1 uncultured Anaerolineales bacterium
AATGGTCCCTGTCTAGTCCTCGCCGAAGGTCCGGGCGAGGAAGGCGTCTGTGGCCTCGGCGATCCCGGCGACGTGCAGCAGGTCGAGGAAGCTCTCCCAGTAGTCGAGCAGCGCCTCGACCTGATCCGGCGCCTCGAGCAGCCACCCGAGGCTGCGCCACTCGGCGAGCTCCACGTGCTCCTCGAAGCGGTAGACCCCGAGGCGCTCGCCCGAGTCCCGGGCGGCGCGGTCCATGGCCGAGCGCAGCCCCCGGTTGCAGTACAGCCGTCCGGTCGAATGAACGCTGCAGGCGAGTCAACGTTGACCGGATCCAACTTACGGTCAGTGGAGCAGCCTTAGGGCGTTTCCCGCCCATTCGACCACCGCCAGTCTGGAACGTCAGCCCTTGCCGTGAAAACAAAGCAGGCGACCGTCGCCGACGCAACGTCCGCCGGTTCAGCCCAGAATCGGCATTGACCGACGCCGGCTCTTGGCCGGCCGGTTGGGTGTTGCCGGCCTCCTGGGTTTGATTGGTTGATGTCTCTTTGGTATCCATCGCTCTTCAGTGTTCCATCACAGGACAGGGCAGCGAACTGCCAATTATCCAAATGCGGCTGCAGTCAATGAAGCGCCAATGCTCATCGGTGTACCGACTTCATAACTCAGCGTCAGACCGTGATGCGCAATTTCCAGGGTCTCGATGGCCACGGTCTCGGAGTTGGACGCGTCCAAGTCCGACATCGACCAACTGACCGGGTAGGCGTTCTCCACATCCCAGTGTTTCACCTTGCCAAATCCTTTGCCGAGCATGCCGAAGGCCGTGTCTGACATATTCAACGCGCCGCCGCCGATGCCGGTGATCAAATTGTGGCCGGGTGCTCCCTGGATGATAGAGAAATTGAGCCGGCGCACCTGAAAATCATAACGCCCTTGCTGGCACCAATCCCACAACGCGCGAGACATCGTCAAGCCTCGCTCCAGAGTCAGGTTTTCATATTTGACGACACCGGGAAGCTTATGGGCATAGTTGTTCAACCCCCCCTCACGGAATTCGTCGATGTCGCGACTCACTTTGATGCCACTGCATTTTGTGAACAAAGCTACCAGCAGCCCCGAAAGCTCCACGAAGAACAAGTAGGTGGGCGCCGGGTCAAATCGGAATCCCAACGCCTCCTCAGCGGCGCGAACACCGGCCATGCCGGCGGCGCCGGCAGCCCCCACCCCCCGCTTCATCGCCAAATTGCCGGCGGCGGATAGGCTCGATTGCCCGCGTTTGGGGTTGATAGTCTTGCCCGGAATGAGCCCCTGGACCTCTTGTATAAGTCCCATAATCCCAACTCCTTAGTGGTCCTGCTAGTTACCAAATATGGCGCCAGCCGCGTCGTTCGCGTTCCAGCCGCAACTCTTTCTGGAGCAACTTGTAGATCTCCTCCGCAAGTGCCTGGAGGTCAATCTGCGAGCTGGACTGTTGCCTACCTTCGCCGGCATTGCCTGCTTCCGGGGGCTGGCTGGATGTTGATGGCGGCATGACTTGTGCCTCGCAAAATTAACAAACGATATGATTGCTTGCTGATTATTTTTTGCCGGTCTCGCTCAACCGGCGATTGATTCTGGCGATTTCCCGCACCCATCGCCGTCGCTGACGATGCTCCAGGTTAAGAATGTCGGCCAGCGGCCAATGGAAATGATAGGCGATGTAGGCTACCTCCTCATGTAACCGGTCGAGGGGGTAGCCTACGATTCCCCCCCCAGGTCAGCCAGGTCCACCTCGACCGGTTGGTTGCAGTGTGGGCACGTCACCTCGATGGTGGTCTTGCCTTTTTCGTTGATCTGCCGGTAGAACTCCTGCAGAAAGGCCAGGTCGGCGGCGAACAGATTCTCGATCACCCCGGTGTTGATCTGGCGCAAAGAACCCAGGCTGGTAATGACACGTGCCAGCAATATGATTACCAGGTAGGCATCGTTGGATTGCACCCGCATGTCGCTCAATGGCGTGATCTCATCCATAGCCGTCGCCAATCGCATGGTACCCTGTTTGTGCACGTCACCTTCCCGGTCGACGTACCCCATGGGCAGTGTAAACTCGAATTCAGTCTGCAATGTCATGGAATCTGCTATCTCCCATTCTACGGTTCTACTCGCTCTATGGTCTCTGCCACAATCGTGATCACGAGAGTGGCAAAAACGGCGTCCGCATATTGATTGTATTCAAATCCAGAGATCGATGACAGCCAGGCGTCGTACAGGTTCCACCGCACAATAGGCACATAGTCCACCACTGTCGCGCCGCTATCATTGGTCTTCGTCTGCCGCTGATTCAACGTGATGGAGCCATTGCGGCGGGCCTGGATCGTATCTCCTTTGACGGAGGCGTCCAACCAACGATAGAACTGTTCGCTAAACCCAAACCCGCGGGTCAGTTCGATGGGCGAAAATGATATGGGCCCCGGAATCAGCAGCGTCGTCGAGTCGCCGGTCTCAAAGGTCACGTCGTGCTTGATGACGGCTACTTCCATTTCGCCACCCAACAGGCGCATAAAATAGCCGGCCAGCAAGCCGTCGATTTCCAGGGCGTAGTTGATGCTCAGTAACGACTCTTCGTCCTCCATGTAGGTGCCGATACCGCTGTAGCTGTTCCACCCACTGACGTTTCTCTGCAATACAGGCATTCGTTTCACCCTCACACATGTTTCTTCCGCCCTTCATCCGGAGACGTTGCCGATCTCCCGATCAAAGTCGGGCGGTTGTCCTGCCCGCGGCCCCATTGACAGGCCGCGGGCAGGACATTTCCACCGTCGTTGCCAAGACGGCCTAGGCTTCGCGCACCATACCTTCGTGCACGATGGTGACTTCTTCGATCATATAGTCCTGGCTGCCGGAATCCATCTCCGGGCCGACGACTTTACTGGGCCATGCATTCTCAAAGTTCCAGCGGGCGATTTCTTCGTTGGCCTGGTTATAGGCGATGACGGAGCAGTTGGTTCGGGCATCCAAAACCTTGCCGTCGACCACCATTTTACGCCAATCCCATATGTCCGTGTTACTGGTGACACCCCGTTTGAGGGTTACATCAGTCCACGTCAGGCGACCAGGGAGCTTCTGCATAATCGTCTCGCCCGTCTTATCGTCCACGATCTTGTGGCTGATCACCTCGCTCTCTGAGCCTATCCCGGAAACCGAGGTAAAATAGCCGCCCAGCTTTCCCTCGATCTCCAGACCGAATTTAAATGCAACAAGGGGATCTTCACGACCTGCCATAGTATTCCTACCTCCTTAGCGTCATAGACAGATATCAGAAGTGAATGAGACGC
>CAZHBM010000430.1:0-3281 GCA_964529945.1 uncultured Anaerolineales bacterium
TGCGGACCGGACCGGTCGCAGTGGAATGGGGCAGCGCCGGCGACATGCAGGCTCGCGAGTTGCAGGCAGGGGGTGACCTGGAAATCTCTTCCTGGCCGGACCCGCAACAGGTCCTGATGACAGTGGAAGACGGAAGATCCCCGGCGGCGATCGTCGATGCAGTAACGGCTTTGAGTTACGTGCAAGGTCACCAAACGCTCGAGATCGCCACCTATTTGACGAGCGAACCATATGTGATCGCGACCGCACCCAAGTCAGCCCGTCTGGCACGGGCCATCGACGAGCTGCTGGATCAGCAAAAAAAAGACGGTCAAATTGAGGCACTCGAACGACGATGGTTGGGCGCCGGAGAGTGAGACGTCTGGGAGTCTAGACGTATCGGCCTGGAATCAATCGGGATTGTTGAACGATAAGGCCCAGTGTCATTCACCATCGTTCGCCACATTTGACCGGGACCGCAGCCTCATCTATGCTTGCGACATATCCCACGCGGGAGCCAAATGGTGTTACGAAGTGTGTTGCGCATCATCACAAATCTAGTTGTCGCCCTTGTGGCGATCCTGGCGGCGCTGGGGCTGATGGAGGTAACGGCCCGCCTGTTACCCTCTCCTTTCCAGGGGCCCGAACCATCGGCCGAGGTGTGCGATCCAGACTATGGCTGGCGAGGGCGGGCCGGATACGAGACGGGTGTGGCCACCGAAAGCTATTTCCACACGCTCAGCCTCAACAGTCGCGGCATGCACGACACGGAGCATCCAAAACAAAAACCAGAGGATACCTATCGCATACTGGCGCTGGGAGATTCGTTTGTGCGTGCACACCAGGTAGCAGAGGCCGAGACGGCGCACCAGGTGCTGGAGGACTGGTTGAACCGGAACGCAGCACCGCCGCAGTTTGAGGTGATCAGCGCGGGCGTGGACGCCTGGGGTACCGGCCAGGAATTGCTTTACTATCGACAGGAAGGGCGAGAATATGCGCCCGATATGGTGCTGCTCTTTCTCTACCTGGGCAACGACATTAAGGATAACCTTCCGGGGCGGGGACTGACCCTGGGGGACCGCAATTGTTACACGCCCTATTTCACCCTCTGTGACGGCCAACTCGATCCGGAGCCGTGGTTGAATGCCCCCGGCCTGACTCCGGCGATGGGGCACTGTTCGGTTGCCGGCAAGTTGGCGGCCGGGATCCTGGGTAGGCTGCATCAATATTCCCGGTTGTACACTCTGGTTGAACCCTTGCTGATACCGGACCTCCCGCAGGCGTCGGCTTTGGATTTTTACACTCAGAATCCTACCTTTGAATATGGCCTGCGTTTGACGTTGGCCTTAGTGAAAGAATTGGCCACAGAGGTGGAACAAGACGGGGCGAATTTCCGCGTGGTGCTCATTAGCCCCGATGATCTGATCGAGTTTGAGATGATGTCGGCCGAGGAACGCCAGGCCGTATACGAACGCTTGCCTTTGATGCGGCGGGCCGAAGAAATGCCGACGCCGAACGAAGTTGTTGCCGAGGCGTTGACGAACTCCGGCATTGCGGTGCTTGATCTGTTGCCGGCCTTCACAGAGGAGTTGGACCGCTCGGGGCAACCGCTGTATTTCAGCCAGGACAAGCACTGGAATGTGGCCGGCAATGAGGTTGCCGGGCAGGTGGTCGGTCGTTGGTTGCAGCAAACGACGAAATTTGACTTGTCGTCACATTGACGGCACACTTACTCCAGTTTATGCTCAGGCGCTGTCTCGGTAGTTGACGGCGTCGCTGACAAGACAGTCTATTCTTTGGCTTGGGGAAGCGCAGACGACATTGCAGTAGATGCAGAAAAGGGCGCTTCTTTCAGAAATGAGGTGAATGGTAATGACGACACGCGCAAAAGTTGCGGTGTTGCGGACAAAACCGGAGACAGTGTTGGAGGACCACCAGCGCCTGCTCGAGCTGGCCGACGTAAAACAAGCTCTGGACCCCAACGCGACCACTATTTTGAAGGATAATATCTCGTGGCATTTTCCCTTTCCTGGTGCCAACACGACACCGTGGCAGTTGGAGGGAACGATACGAGCGCTCCGGTCCTCCGGACTGGAAAACCTGGTCTGCGTTCAGAACCAGACGGTGGTTACCGACGCCTTCAAGGGCGAGGATTTAAATGGCTACGTGCCCATTTTCCACGAGTATGATATTCCGGTGCTTTTTAACTTCAAGCCGGAAGATATGACCTGGGTGTCGTTCAAACCGAAGGCCGAGATGTTGGTGTTGGACCGGATCTTTGACGGCGATATCCACATTCCCAATTACTTCTTTGGCAAGAATATCGTGCATTTGCCGACGGTGAAGTGCCATATCTATACCACCACCACGGGTGCCATGAAAAACGCCTTTGGTGGCCTACTGCACAATCGCCGGCATTATTGTCATAGTTGGATTCACGAGACGCTGGTGGACTTGCTCTCCATCCAGAAGGAGATTCATCCCGGCGTCTTTGCGGTGATGGATGGGACAACTGCCGGCAATGGGCCGGGACCGCGGACGATGTATCCTGAGGTCAAGAACGTGATATTGGCCAGCGCCGACCAGGTAGCCATTGACGCTTTGGCTGCCAAGATGATGGGCTTCGATCCGCTATCCGACCTTAAGTATGTTCGCCTGGCTCACGAGCGAGGATTAGGAGTCGGTGACGTACGTGAGATCGAGGTTGTAGGAGATGCTGAACTGGCACAGGAAGACTGGGGATTCTCCGTGGGTGATAATCTGGCCAGTATGGCCGGGGACCTATTGTGGTTCAGCCCGCTGAAGGCGATCCAGAATTTCTTCTTCCGCACGCCGTTGGTAAACGTGTTCATTCTGGGATCTGAGACCTACCACGACTATTATCGTTGGCCCATGGTGGACAAGAAGGTTTTTGAAAACTGGAAGGCGGACACCGTTTGGGGTACCCTTTTCCAGGAGTATCAAGCCAAGGGACATCTCGGTAAACTGGATTAACGGCCCGACGTCAATCCAAATCGAAGGTGATGTTTGTGGGGAGGTGTCCATTCCGCAGCCGGGCACCCCTCTTTTTTCGGTCACCCGGCCGCCGTCGATGTCCATTGGCGTGCCGGTGCCGGTTGGGTATATCCCACTCACCTGCCGGCGGAATCGGACCGAGCCAAGGTTTGCCTGCGAAGTGGGTTCGTGAGAGACAGCGCACAAGGTTTTAGAAATGCATAGGATCAGGTAATTTCTTGCTTGAGGGTGGAAGACCTTCCACCCTCAAGCAAGAAAAGAGATAAAACCGGCCGCCGACTCATATA
>CAZHBM010000431.1:0-3257 GCA_964529945.1 uncultured Anaerolineales bacterium
ATCATCCTCGGTGCCATCCTGGCCGTCCTCAGCATCATCGTGATCGTGTCCGGAACCGGCGTTTGGCTTTTTGGGCGACCGGCCTATCATGTCGGCTCCAGCGGTCTGATTATGGGCTTTTTCGGCTTTTTGATCGGCCGTGCCTGGTACGAGCAGAGTATCACGGCGGTGGCCATCGCGTTTGTGGCTCTGCTGCTGTATGGCGGGTCGTTGTGGGGGGTGCTGCCCGGTGCGCCGGATATCTCCTGGGAGATGCACCTGTTCGGCTTGATCGGCGGTGTGATCGCGGCTAAGGTAACCAAACATTAGCCGTCTGTAAAGCATGATTGCCGGCCAACCCGGCCGGCGTGAGGTTGGATGTCGATAAATTTAACACAAGTGGGATTTGGTAAAGCGGATATGAAGTATCACGTGTGGACGATTGGATGCCAGATGAATGTGGCCGAGTCGCAGCGGCTGAGTGCGGCCCTGGAACAACTTGGCTATACCTACGTGCAGGACGTGCGCCAGGCGGACGTGATAGTGCTCAACACGTGTGTTGTGCGCCAGAGCGCCGAGGACAAGGCCAGCGGCTTTCTGTGGTCGCTTAAGTCGAATAAGTTGTCGAACCCCGACCTGATCATCGGGCTGATGGGCTGTATGGTCGGCGTGCAAAACAACGCCAACCTGCAGACGGTATTCCCGCACGTGGACGTCTTTATGGCGCCCGGACGCTACGAACCGTTGGTCAACTTCATTTTGGACCGCCAGGCCCGTCAGGCGGATCGCGACCAGACGCTTGTCCGGCAACGGATTCAGGACGGTGAGGTATTGCTGCCGCGCCGCCAGCGTGGCCAACTGGTGGCCGCCCACGTGCCGGTGATGGATGGCTGCGACCACGCCTGCAGCTATTGCGTGATTCCCTACCGGCGAGGCCGTGAGCACAGCCGGCCCCTGTCGCAGATAACGGATGAGGTACAGAGGCTGGCCGCCGACGGCCTCAAAGAGGTCATGCTTTTGGGGCAGATCGTCGACCGTTACGGCTATGACCTGCCCGGCCAGACCCGGCTTCCGGACCTGCTGCGGGCGGTCCACGCCATCCCGCAAATCGAGCGCATCCGCTTCCTCACCAGTTATCCAAATTACTTCGACCAGCGGCTGATTGAGACAGTGGCCGAACTGCCCAAAGTGTGCGAGCACATTGAATTGCCCATCCAGGCCGGGCACGACGACGTTTTGCGACGTATGAAACGCAACTATACGGTAAACGATTACCGGCGTATTCTCGAAGACGTCCGGCGAACCATCCCCGGCGCCGCCGTGGCGACCGACGTGATCGTCGGATTCCCGGGCGAAACCGAAGCCCAGTTCCAGGCCACGCTGGACGTGTTGGACGAGCTCAAACTGGATGTCTGCCATTCGGCTATGTATTCGCCCCGGCCCAGAACCCTGTCGGCCAAGACGATGGCCGATGACGTACTGGCCGAGGAGAAAAAACGCCGGCTGCAGGCGGTCAACGAGCTGCAGGAAACGATTGTGGCCGAGATCAACCGCCGTTTGCTGGGCCAACGGGTGGAGATTCTGGTTGAGGATAAGCATCGCGGCAAATGGAGGGGGCGCACACGCACCAACAAGCTGGTCTTCTTTGAGGACGAGAACCCGCCGGCGGCTCTGGGAGAGCGCGGTTGGCGCGCCCAGTTGGTGCAGGTGACAATCACCTGGACCGGCCCATGGAGTATGCAGGGCCGGCTTTAGATCGCCTGCTGTGTTCGGCACGAGGAGGGCGCGATGAACGGTAGCGAGTCGCCAATCGTGGTTCTCATTTCGGCAGACGTCGAATGGGAAACCTCCGTGCGTTTCTATCCCCACAGCCAACTCCAGGCTTCGCCATTGGGCCAATGGTTTGTGGCCCCGGTAAAGGTTGGCCGGCGACGCCTGGCAGTGCGCTTCTTCCACGGCGGCTGGGGTAAGATCGCCGCCGCTGCCTCCACCCAGTACGTCATCGACCGTTGGTCCCCGGCCGTGTTGGTAAACCTGGGCACCTGCGGCGGAATCGCCGGCGAAGTGGAAAGAGGCACGATAATCCTGGCCGAGCGCACCCTGGTGTACGACGTTTTCGACCTGATGAGCGACGGCCAGGCAGAGGTGGCTCACTACGCCACCGACTTGGACCTGACCTGGCTGCCGGCAGACGAGAGCCAGGTGGTACAACGCAGTTTGCTGGTTTCGGCCGACCGCGACCTGGCTCCGGCCGACATCGACCGCTTGAAGGTGAACTTCGGCGCGGTGGCGGCCGATTGGGAGTCGGGTGCCATCGCTTACGTGGCGGCGCGCAACCAAACGCCGTGCCTGATTCTGCGCGGCGTCAGCGATCTGGTCGGGCCGGGCGGCGGCGAAGCCTACGATGGATCCCGCCACGTATTCGTCGAAAACGCGCAGCAGGTGATGACCGGGCTGTTAGAGGCCTTGCCCGAGTGGCTTGAGCGCATGCCCTGGCTGGAGGGCTGAAGACTGCCTCAGGTTGCCCGGCCGGCGTCCAGGCCAGGCCGGGGTTCCGGATTGGGGACTGGCTGGCGACCGGCCGGCTGTGAGGCCGGCGCCAGTTGAGCGGCGGCCATCCCCATGCCTATTGTCAGCCAAAATATGGCCACCAGGTGGATGAAGTTGATGTTGAAGAAGAAGTGGTCGAAAACGCCGCTTACCAGCGCGCCGACAATCGCCGTCTGGTAGGCCAGGATGTATCCCTCAATCGGTGCGCCTTCAGGCGTGCGCCGCCAGGCGTGGTAGGTGTTGGTCAAGAAGGTGACGATCACCACCAGGAACAGGAACAACCCCACCAATCCCACCTGTTCGGCCACCAACAAGTACAGGTCGGATACACCCAAGTAGATGTCAATGTCCGGCGTGCCCACAAATCCCACCCCCAAGACCGGGTAACGGCCGATCAAGATGAACGCATCCTTGTATTCGCCGAAGCGCATCTGCGTGGCCAGGTCCTGGCCCTGGAGACCGGCGATGAGCCGGGTGATATATACCTGTGTCTGGGGCAGTATCAACATCAGCACGGCGGCGGCCAGCAGAAGAATCAACAGCTTGCGGTAACGCAGCAGACCGACGACCAACAAGGCGGCCGCCAGGCCTACCATCGAGCCGCGGGAGAAGGTCAGCAGCAGGCTCAAGCCCATAAAGCCGGTCAAAGGAAGCAACCAGCGGCGGGGCAGAACCGGGTGATCGGAAAAGAGCTGGACGGCGGCCACGGCGGTCAGGATGACCAGCAG
>CAZHBM010000432.1:0-3254 GCA_964529945.1 uncultured Anaerolineales bacterium
TCATCGCCGTTGTGGCCACTGCGGCCAGTCAACGGTGGCGAGCAACCGGACGCTACGTGCTTGGCGAGCTCCAAATTGAACCCCGTCAGCGAAACAGAATCGGGATTATCTTCCTGATCGTCTTGCTAGGCCTGGCCACGGCATTCCTTTTTAACTATCAGGGATTGGCCGCTACGGTGGATCTGGCGTCTCAATGGTGGCAGGGGTTCACGGAGCCCTATTTGGCCGTTGTGCCGGCGGATTCACTGGCGCCGGTGGTGTTTCCGGCCATTTTCTCGATCAGCCTGTATGAGCCGCTCGTTCTGCTGGCCGGGTTGTTTGGCGTAGCGATCGCACTGCAGCGCCAGCGCCCGCTGGACATCTATCTGGTGGCCTGGTTCTTCGCCGGGGTCACGTTGGACCTGTTCCGGGCCGGCCGGACGCAAGGCGAAGTGCTGATCAGTTTTGTGCCTTTGATGCTGCTGGCGGGATTGGCGCTGGGCGCTTTGTGGGAGTCCGTCCGCAGTCACGGTGCCTGGGCACGGGAAGGCATCCTGGTAGTCACTGGCTTGATCATCTCGGCCTACGCGTATGTCGAATTGACCACTTATACGCGTTCGGGAGGGATGACCATCTTCCTTCCCCTGGCGGCAATACTCATGTTTTTGGTCCTGGTGGTTGTGTTCTGGATGCTGAACGACAGCCAGACAGCCCTGAGGGGTGCGGCGGTAACGGCAGTCGTCGGCCTGGTTCTGTTTTCAATCGCGACGGGCAGCCGCCTGAACTACGGGCCGGTCTTGAATCCACGACAGCCACTGGCCGTTTGGCCGGGAGGTGAAGGGGTGCCCGATTTCGAATCTACCTTGGAGCGGGTTTCTATGCTTCGCGCCCGGGACCCATATCTAGTAGACATAACGGCAACGCGCGATAGTGGGCCGGCCGTCGAGTGGCTGCTGCGAGATTTTCCAAATACGCATTGGGTGGATACGACGGCGCAATTGGGTTTGGAGGAATCGGTCAGTCGGTTGGAGGATGGTAGCGGCCTGTCGCCGGTTCTAATTACCCACGGCACGCCACAGCTGGCGGACGGGGGCTACGTTGGCCAGGATTTTGCGATCCGTTCGTCCTGGTCGCCGGCCGGGTTGGCAGGCCGGGAATTGGTACGCTGGATTCTGCTGCGGGTGAGCGACACACCGATTACCTATGACAAGGTGATCCTTTGGGTACAGCATTCCTGAGAAGAAAAAGATTTCCTCTCACCGGTTGTGGTGACAGGTGAATCAACAAGAGGTTAGTATGACTTCTATTTCACGAAACGAAGATGCATTCGCGCAACGAACCGATGCCAATTTGATTGGGTGGTTACTCGATCATTGGGAAATCGTCTTATACGCCCTCATTTTTGTGGCGGCAGTCTTCACCCGCTTTTATGACCTGGGCGCGCGTGCCATCAGTCACGATGAAAGCCTGCACATGCTCTACTCTTACAAGCTTTACGCGGGCGAAGGTTATCATCACGATCCAATGATGCACGGTCCCTTCCTTTTTGAGCTGAACGCGCTGCTCTTCTTCCTGTTCGGCGACAGCAATTTTGTCGGACGTTGCGGCGTGGCGCTGTTTGGTGTGATATTGGTGATGATGCCGTACTGGTTCCGTCCCTGGTTGGGCCGGGTAGGGGCAATCCTGGCCTCGACCTTTATCCTGATCTCTCCGGCCATCACACATTACAGCCGCCACCTGAGGCACGACATCTTCAACGAGGTATTTACCCTGGCGATGTTCATCGCCTTGTTCCAATACCTGCTGGCCTTCAAGCGCAAACGTGAGGGCGAGCGCTGGCGTTGGCTGTATTTGGGGGCGGCCGCCGTTGCCCTGATGCTGTGTACCAAGGAGCTGGCCTTCATTCACGGATTCATCGGCGTCACCTTTGTCCTGATCGTCATTCTGGCGGAACACCTGCACGCCGGCCGTCGCCGGAACCTATTCTGGGCCGGGGTCATCCTCTTGTTGGTGGTTGGCGGGTTGATCCTGTGGCTGACTGTGGCCAATGGCGGCACACCTCCTCCCGATTCGACGGGAGGGCTGGGCCGCCAGATCATCACCTCACTGGGGAATCTGTTTGCGGGCGGCGCGACGGGCGAGGAAGGAACGCCAAACAATGGCGTGAGCACGGTCTGGAAGCTCATCCAGATGATTATGCTGGGTGTGGGCCTTCTGTTCGCCGCTTCGACCGTGTTGCTCAGTGTGGACGATGAACCCTCCCCGGCAGCCAAGAAGGAGGATTCTCCATTGTTCCGCATGGGTGAAGCCGTGCGGTCGGTGCCCACCCAGAAGTTGGTGGGAGCGATTGTCATTGGCGTGGTGATCTTTGCCGTCCTTTATACGACGTTTTTCACCAACCCCTATGGGTTGATTTCCGGAAGTTGGGGTGCCTTGACCTACTGGCTGAGCCAGCACGGCGTCCAGCGCGGAAGCCAACCCTGGTATTACTACTTGATGTTGTTGCCCCTGTACGAGTTTCTGCCCCTGTTCATCGGGGGTGGCGGTGCCATCTGGTACCTGGCACGGCGCCTCAAGCGGCGGTCCAGCGCACCGGCGCGTTCTGGCAAAACCGGTCATTCCGACGAATCTGCGCTGTCTCCGCCGGCGCAGGAAGACCAACTGGACGCCTATTTCGTTGGCTTCCTGATCTACTGGGCGATTGCGGCCTTGTTCATCTACAGTTGGGCCGGCGAAAAGATGCCCTGGTTGACGGTACACCTGACGATGCCTTTCATCCTGCTGGCCGCCTGGACGGTAAGCCGGGTGGTGACCAAGATCGATTGGCGTGAGGCCTGGCGTCGAGGCGGCGCCCTGTTTCTCGTCGTTGCCCTGTTGACTGTGGCGGCCTTCATAGGCTTGATCAGCGTCCGGCCGTTCCAGGGACAATCACTCTTCAGCCTGCGCGACACCGGCCAGTGGCTGGGGGCGTTGCTGATCGCCGTCTTCCTGGTCTACGTCCTGGTGCGGCAGTGGCTGCGAGTCGGTCGCGCTCTGGCATTGCGGCTACTTTTCGTGCTTCTGGTGTTCATTTTGGCGCTCTTCACTTTCCGGTCGTCCTGGATTGTATCTTTCATCAACTAAGACGACGTCAGCGAATATCTCTTCTACGCCCACGGTGCCCCGGACGTTACTGTGGCGATGAACGAGATTGAAGATTTGTCCCAGCGTACGGTGGGCGACAAGCTGATCAAGGTGGCTTACGACAACGATTCGACCTGGCCGCTGGAATGGTA
>CAZHBM010000433.1:0-3253 GCA_964529945.1 uncultured Anaerolineales bacterium
ACGAAGGTCACCCAATCAATCCCGCCCGACACGTGTGCAGCCAGCGCCTCGCGCACCTCATTCAGGATGCCATCTGGCGAGGCATAATCTTTGCGCGCGTTGACCAACGGCACCGTGCGTCCAAGCTGGCAGTACACGCAGTTCCAGTTGCAGGTTTTGAGCGGGATCGGATCAATGCCTAATGACTGCCCCAACCGCCGCGACGGCACCGGACCGTAGACATACTTCATCAGAGATCCTCCTGGCTTAATTCGCCCTGTCTAACAACAGCGCAGCGACGTTTCGGCCGCGAGCGGGCCTCGCCATTCACCAACAGGCGACAAGAGTTGTCCCGCCTCCCAGAACAGGTCACGCATCCCCGGCCAATTCGGCCAGCAACTGCCGGGCCTCGCGCAGATCGGTCGTGTCGAAACCCACGCCGAACCAGCCGTACAGTTCTGGCAGCTGCCGACAGGACATCGCAAGCCTAACCGATGGGCCTCCCGTCTGCAACAGCCGGCACAGGCTCGATGCCCAACTCCTCGGCCAGCAGATCTTTGCAGACGACATAGTGCGCCAGCGCCTCTGAACGCCGGCCATCCAGCGCCATCGCGTGCATCAACTGCCGGTGCGCCGATTCGCGCAGCGGGTCCAATTCGATTTGACGCCGGGCGTAGCCCGCTGCCAACCCAAATTCAGCGCCCGATTGATGATGCCGGCCCAGGGCATCCAATGCCTCTACCGCCAGCAAATGAAGTTGCGTTTGTTTGAGAAGCAGCCATTCCTCAAAGGCAAGGCTGTTC
Source organism: uncultured Anaerolineales bacterium (assembly GCA_964529945.1). GTDB lineage: Bacteria > Chloroflexota > Anaerolineae > 4572-78 > NAK82 > CAZHBM01. The sequence continues at coordinate 783 of CAZHBM010000433.1, forward strand.
ACTTGCAGAGGCGTGCTCAGGAACTCGCCGCGATAGCGGGCCACGGCTTGGGTCAGGAGTTGTGCCTCCGCCGCAGCCAGTCGTTCCGTCTTGCCACCGATGCAGGCAGTCACTTCGGCCTGAAAGAGGGCCACGTCCAGGCTGTAGTCGCTGGCGGGATTGAAGCCCAGGGTTTGCCATTCTGCCAGCAGAAACGGGGTCGCCGCAGTCCTGTCCCCCAGAACCTGGCGCAGCAAAAGAAGCGTCTGGCTCAGGTTGTGGCGGGCCGCCTCTTCTGGGACGTCCGGCCATAGCAGTCCGGCCAACATCTCGCGACGATGAACCTGCTCCGCCTCAACAACCAGGTAGGCTAACAACGCGCGCATCTTGTCCGTCCGGAAGCGCGTAAGAGGCTTGCTATCCAGCATTACCTCAAAACGACCCAGGAGCGAAATGGTCAAACGGGGTGAATCAGCCATCGCACGAGCTTGTTGATAAATTGTTGATGGTTGGTTCGTAACATGAAAGCCATGACCGACGAATACCGTTCTGAATACCTGGCCTACGTGTTGCGTCTGTGGTGTGATGGTCCAGGCACACCTTGGAGGGCGGCCATCGAGGGTGTTCGCACAGGCGAACGCCATCTTTTTGCCACTTTGCCCGCCCTGTTTGCCTTCCTCGAATCCGAAACGACTGATCTCCTGATGACCCAAGTCGAGGATAGTGAGTCAGAGGAGAAAAGTCAAGCGGGAGATGATTGACTGTCGGGAAATGAACAGATTATGGATCGAAGGTGTAGCCGGTATCCGCCACACATTGTGAATGGCGTTTGATGCGTTAGCCCAAACCAGTCAGGCGCGTTTTTCCGATGCCCAACCCAGAACGCTGCCGGCAAACAAACGATAGCCCTGGATGGCCTGCCGCGGCATTGATCGGGAAAACACGTTAGAAAGAAAGTTCACCGCAAGTTATGTAAAACAGGAAAGAGGGATATGGTATGCTTCGCAAGACTGTCTATCTGAGTGCTGGCGCCCTATTGGGACTATTCTTCGTGGCCTGTCTGGCCTACCCGGTGTTGGCCGCGACTCTGACCGTCAGCAATGCCAACGACTCCGGACCCGGCTCTCTGCGTCAGGCCATCGCCAACGCCGCTGACGGCGACACCGTTCTCTTCAACGGCGACTATAACATCACACTCTCCAGCCCGCTGGTCATCGGCAAAGATCTGACCATAGACGGCGGCGGCCACAGCGTCACCATCAACGGCAATGATGCCGTGCGTGTCTTTCACGTGCTGACGGACACCAACGTCACCTTTGACGGCCTGACCATCGCTCGTGGCAAGACGACCACGCCTGAGATAAGCGGCTACTATCCCGTTGGCGGCGGCATCAAGATCGAAGCAGGTGCGTTCGTCTCCTTGGCCGACAGTGCTGTACTCAGTAACACGGTCGTGTACTACTATTCGGATATGGGCTGGTACCTGGGCTACGGCGGCGGTATTTTTAACCGGGGCACACTGACGGTGATCCGGACTGACTTCACGGGCAACATTGCCGGGACCGCTCTCGACTATGGCGACGGTGGTGGGGGTGCCATCGCCAGTACAGGCACCCTGACGGTGACTGACAGTTTCTTCTCCGGCAACCAGGCCCCTTGGGCGGCGGGAATCCAGAATCTGGGTGGAACGCTGACCGTACAGCGCAGCACCATCTCAAATGGTATGTCTCCCTGCGGAGGGACAGGCATCTCGAACGAAAATGGCATAGGGACCGTCAGCGACAGCACGATCTCGGACAATGTGGCCCCTTACGCCTGGTGCGAGGGCGGTGCCGCCGGGATCAGCAATCGTTTTGGTACCTTGACCCTGATAGACTCGACGATCTCCGGCAACAGCTATGACAACGACAGCGGCGGCGGCCTGAGCAACTATGAAGGCACGGCGATGGTGATGAACAGCACCATCAGTAACAACACAAGCGGCAGCAAAGGCGGCGGCATCTATAACTGGTGGAACGCTGTGATGACCGTGACCAACTGCAGCATTTACAGCAATACGGCTAACTATTATGGCGGCGGCATTCTCAACGGCCCCGAAGGCGGAGCGATACTGACATTGATCAACAGTACCTTGATCGATAACACGGCTGCTGACGGGGGTGGCCTCTATAATGGCGACTTTGGGGGAGGCTCTATACTGACTATGATCAACAGCACTGTGGTCAGCAATACGGCCTCCAGCACCGGTGGCGGCCTCTACAACAAAAACGCCACGCCTACTCTGGTCAATAACATCCTGTGGGGCAATACCGCACCCACCGGCCCGCAGATATACAACACCGGAACCGGTCCGGCCATCAGCTACAGTGACGTAGAAGGCAGCGGCGGATCGGGTACAGGCTGGGACACGACATTGGGCACGGACGGCGGCGGCAACATCGATGCCAATCCGCTGTTCCTGAACGCCGCCACCGGGGATCTGCGCCTGCCAG
>CAZHBM010000434.1:0-3248 GCA_964529945.1 uncultured Anaerolineales bacterium
ACGTTCACATATCTGCCGCGCAGAGCCCCCAAAATGGCTGTTCCCTTCTGAGAGCCGCCCGCTACGCCGATGATGGTGTCAATTTTCGACAGGGCCTCCAGACTGATACCGACAACCCGCCGATTGATGTTTATGTCAAGCCATTCACCGCTCAAGGAATAATGCTGGGCACAAATGTCCCCGACGGCCCCTGTGGCCCGGATACGTTCTTGTTCTTCTTCGTCAACATATCCGGCCCGCAGCAGGCTAGAAAGATCGGACCTTGTTGACCCAATGCCCACCAGCGCTACGTCCGCCTGTTCCCCGCGTGCGAGTGTGGCGTGGATATTCCGGTCAGCCAGCAGTACTTCTCGAACCACTTCGTTTTCCACAATGAGGGGGGCGTGCAGCCATTGGCACGAGCCTGACAAGCACCCCGTCAAAAGCTGGGCCAGAATTGGGCCGTCGGTTGGCACATTTTCCGAGCCGGTAGCACCAATCAGCTGAATCACTTTGGCCCCCGGTAAATATCGAGGCCGCATAGCCTCAATCATTTGGTATAGTGCAGTTCCCCATGAAATCCCAATCGTGATCCCATCGAAGAGAACTCTATCCAGATACTGGCTGGCAAGTACACCCAAACCGTGGATTTTGTCAGCATACGACCGGTTGTCCGCCTGCATAACAACCGCAGCTTTCAGGCCAAATACGGAAACAAGCGAATCTTCCAACTCAGGTGAGGTTCGCCAGGGATAGTGGACGATGATCTCCACAATTCCTTTGTCCCGGGCTTCGGTCAACAAGCGGGAGACTGCAGATCGGGAAACGCCAAATTTGTTGGCAACTTCCTCCTGACTTTTTCCATTATCGTAATACATTGAGGCCACCTGGGCCAGATATGCGCTGCGTGGGTCATCATCTACCATATCGGGTTCCTCTTCCAACCGTTTCCCAAGCACAACTCGGATAGTCAGTATCCCAGGATCAAGTATTTTTTCCTATATTATCACAAAAGTGAAACAGAAGCAATGTTGCCCAGATGTCCCCCTCCACATGAGTTCCCGACCTGCCAGTTGGCGTATGGCCAGTACCTCAAACAAATGTCGTTGGGCTTCACGCAGAACCATTATGGCCACTAGGTCATGCCGAAATCTACACAAATGCAGCATACAGCCGTGTTTTCCGGCCTCTTATTGCCTAACCAACGATACCTGAAAAAATGTTTGACATTTTCACATTAGTGTGGTACAATACACATACGTGAAGATAATTCACATATGTGTATTGTACCAAATGGTTATGAGGATCCTGCACATACGTCACGCACGAGCCAACGGCCCCTTGGGAGTGACTGAGACATATGAATAGTGCCAATTTTTCGATGCCAGTAGGTCTGTACGAGAAGGCGCTGCCAGCCGAATTGTGTTGGGAAGAACGGTTGAACACTGCTCGTGAAGCGGGATATGACTTCGTTGACATTTCCATCGATGTAACAGAGGCTCGGCTGGCACGCCTGGAAAGATCATCATCTGAGCGGGCCGTCATACGCCGGGCAATTGCCAACACCGGGGTGCCAATTCAGACCATGTGCCTCAGCGCTCATCGTGAAAATCCACTAGGGAGCCACTCACCCGAAATTCGAAATCGAGGGCTGGATATTTTTCGCAAAGCAGTTGACTTCGCAGCCGATATCGGGTTGCGGATTGTCCAGGTGATGGGATACGATGTGTTTTCTGAACCGAGCGATGAGGGCACAAAGGCGCGATTCCTGGATGGTTTGCAGCAAGGCGTGTTCTGGGCGGCTCAGGCAGGGGTGATGTTGGGACTGGAAAACGTCGATGTCCCATACCTGGAATCCATCGAAAAGGGACTGAACCTGGTCCGGGAAATTGATTCACCCTGGTTCCACTTGTATTCGGACATGGGCAACCTGGCTGCAGCCGGTTACGATCCCCCGGACGAGATACGCCTGGCCAAAGGGGAATTGGTGGCTGTTCACGTCAAGGATTCTTTGCCCCGGGTTATTCGGGGGATTCCCTTTGAAACGGGCATCGTCCCGCTAAGGGAGACATTCAAAGCCCTGGCGGAGATAGAGTTCTGGGGAATTCTGACCGTTGAGATGTGGGCTGACATGGATGACACGGGTGATCCGATTGCATCTGTTGTCAGTGCCCGGCGGCTGGTTGATCGCCTGATTGCATCTGCCTGGTCAGACCAGACCCAGCGGTCGTATCTCAGCAAAAACACCCCCGGACAGATGGTTAGACTTACCAGCGTGTAATGGCAGTTAATCTAGACACGGAAGCAAACCCGTTCTCGACGGGAGGACTGCGCCGGTGACCGAATACCTTTTGGGCGTTGACAACGGCAACACAATGTGCAAGGCCGCGATTTTTGATCTTAAGGGACGCGAAATTCAGGTTGCGTGCAGCAAGATTGAACCGCAATACCCCCACCCAAGTTGGACCGAACGCGGAATGGACCTTCTATGGAGTCGCACTTCAGAAGCAATTCGGAAGGCGATTTCCAGTTCCGGGATCGATCCGAGCCGGATAGTGGGAGTAGGAGGCGCCGGCCACGGGAATGGCGTCTATCTTCTGGACAAACAAGGCAAACCAGCGCGCCCAGGTATTCAATCCCTGGATACACGAGCAGCCGACCTGGTAGCTCAGTGGCTTTGCGATGGGTTGCATGCGCGCGCATTCCCCTACACCATCCAGTCTTGTTGGCCTGCACAACCCAATGCGCTGCTGGCCTGGATCAAGCGCCATGAACCTGATGTCTATGGCCGAATTGGCACGGTACTAACCTGCAAGGACTACATCAATTATTGTCTGACCGGTCAGGCCAGCGCCGATTTCACCGATTCGAGCGCCACCAGTTTGATGGATGTTCAAAATCGATCCTACTCAGAAGATCTGTTGGCGTTGTACGGGATCGAAGAGATGCGCAGTGCTCTGCCCGCTTTGTACGAGAGTTTCGAGGTGGTCGGAAAGGTCCACCCTGCCGCAGCCGAGGCTACCGGCCTGGCACCCGGTACGCCTGTCGTGGGTGGGTTGTTTGATGTTGACGCATCGGCCCTTGGTTCTGGCGTTTTTCAGGCAGGGCAAGCTTGTATCGTGGCAGGAACCTGGGGAATCAATGCAATCGTGACAGATCAACCCTTGATCGATTCGTCACTTTTTATGACGACCATCTACACAGTTCCCGGTTTGTGGCTGACTGTAGAGGCTAGCCCAACCTCGGCTACCAACCTGGAATGGTTTGTT
>CAZHBM010000435.1:0-3245 GCA_964529945.1 uncultured Anaerolineales bacterium
CGCCAACACGCTGTTTTGAGTGGTTTCGAGGAGCATGAAGTGAAAGCCAATGGCAAACAAAGCCAGAAATGCAGCCCCCAGAAGAAGCGACATCCACATGGTTTTCTGTCGCCAGGCTTCGCGAACGGTAAGATTGGTGATGGTCAATAATCGCATTAGTCTATCTCCGGCACCAGCCCGATGACGTCGAGGAATATGTCCTCCAGGGTACGTCGTCTTGGGTGGAGGTCATAAATCTTGGCACCGTTTTCAATCGCCCGCCGGGCGATCAAAGGCACCATCTCCACGTCCCCGACTGCCACTGACAACTGGCAACCATCGACCTTGATTGACTGGCTGATTTCCCGCAAGGCAGCCAACAGCGTGGGGTCCACCCGATCAACACGCAAGGTCACCTCGGTTATGTCTTGAAGCAGACGATCCACAGTCTCGGTGCGAACAACCTGCCCATCCTTAATGAAGGCCACCCGATCACAGGTCACCTCAACCTCACTCAGGAAATGGGAATTGATGAACACGGTGGTTCCGTTGGCCTTCAATTCTCTGACAATGTCGCGCACCAACCGGCGCCCCAACGGATCCAGACCGGAGGTCGGTTCGTCCAACAAGATAATGTCAGGGCTATTAAGCATAGCTTGCGCCAGCCCAATGCGCTGCAGCATACCTTTCGAGAACTGGCTCAACTTTTTTTCGGCACTGTGTGACAGCCCTACCAAGTCAAGCAAGTAGGGTATCCGCTGGCGGAGCAGATCTCTTTCCATCCCATACAAGCGACCGTGAATGAACAAGAACTCTGTGGCGCCCAACCATTCGTGGAAGCGGAAATGTTCGGGCAGGAAGCCCATCTTGGCGCGCGTCTGGGGAACAGATGGTGACCGGCCGAAAACTGCCACCTGGCCGTCCGTGGGCTCAACCAGATTCAGCAGCATATTCATCGTTGTAGATTTCCCGGCCCCATTAGGACCCAGGAAACCGAATATCTCCCCCGCCTTCACCTGCAGGCAAAGGTCCTTGACCGCTACTTTCGAGCCATATTCTTTCCTAAGGTGCAGCGTCTCAATGGCAATATCGCTCACGAATCCCTCACTCTTGTCTATTCCCAGTCTCGTTGCCGGCAGCGTGGCCTGCGGACACACAGGTGATAGGGATTGGAGTCTCCAATCCCTATCACTGAGGTGCCGATCACAGGGCAGACGCAAACACGGGTTACCGTCGCTTACCTCACGCTGGCGGCCATAGCCAGCAGCTCGTCAGGCGTGTACGTGCCTTTCAAGAAATACGAGAACCCGTCCTGTTGCCACATCACGGCCGACTGCTCAGTATCCGACCTCTTGTTCACGCTGGTGAACACGTAGGCGGGCCGGCCGTTCAGTTTCGTTTCTTTGACCGTCACTTGTCCGTTGTCCGGGATGGGCATCACCAGGGTGGTGTTCCAGTCGACAGATTGCGCGAACTCGGTGGCATCCTCCTCACTGACACCCAGTAACTGAAGTCCGGCCGCACCCAACGCCTGCAAGTCCACATCTTGCGGATATTCTATTTGAGGCGTCACCATCTGGACAAATTTCAGGACGAGGTCACCGTCGTCGCCCCAGTCCTGGACCACCGAGGCCGGTTCCGTAACGACGATCGGATTGTTATCCAGTGAAGCCGGCAGATTCACCTGAATGTCGGCGGCCTCGAACATGGCCTCGAGCAACTCCCGGTCCAAGTTAAGGCTGACAACTCTTTTCTGGAAAAAGGTGATGCTATCGGGTTCCTGCAAACCCTGGGGAAGTTCAGCAATCTCCTTAACCTGAAAACCGACCTTGCTGCCGGCTTCGGCAAGAGATTCCGCCTCTTCCGGTTCAGACTGGGACAACACTTTCGCCTGCACTTCGAGCCGCTCGATCATCCCTTCGAATTGTGGATCCTTTTCCATCTCTGATAGGTGATCCGCGTCGACAAGTACGGTCTTCACCGACTCCATGCGGAAGATCTTCAAGAAATCGCCGGCCAGCGCCCGCACCGGCGCCAGGCTGAACAGAGCCGCCAATACTACCACTGACGCCCCCACGGCCACGGCCGCCCGATGGCGCCCCAAGAAACTATTTGTTAACATCGTACGCATCCTTTCGAATATTCCATCTAATTGGGAAGCGACGGTCTCACCTGCCACCGTGTCTTCAAAGCGTTGCAGTGCAAGCGAAGCGCGTGACCGGCTTGTCTCGCCGGCACTCAGAACCGACAAATAATTGGCAACGGTACGCTCACGCTCCTGCAACCGGTCCAGTCGAGACCGGGCTTCCACCGAATTGGAGAGCCACATTTCGACCGCCTCCACTTCAGGCGGCGCCAACTCCCCGTCCAGGTAGGCCCGCAATTTACCATCGTCTATGGTCATCATTTACTCCCCTCCGGAAAGGCCTGCCGGTAACGTTCGCCGAACTCTCGTTGAGCCCGAGTCAGCAAGGACCCTACCGAGCCTGCGGACACATCCAACACAGCGGCCAATTCCTTGTACGACAAGCCGCTGTAGCGAAGGAGTAACAGTTTGGCATCACGAGGCCTCATTCCAGCCAACACCTTTCGCACGTTGTCCTGCGCCTCCGAGCACACTACCCGTTCGAAACCGTCCGGAACAGCCGGCGGGGACCACCACTCGCGTGCTCGATCGTACCATTTGTGTTGTCGCATACGACTGCGAAGCACGTTGTAGCCGGTGTTGACGGCCGTTCGGTAGAGCCAGCCGGCCAGATTGAGCTCACTTTCTCGACCGCGAATACGGTGAGGAGAGTGATACAATCGCATAAACACCTGCTGAACAATGTCCTCGGCGTCGACCTCATTGCCCACCAAACGCAACACGACCCGAAAAATCTGGTCATAGTAACGTAAGAAGAGCGTCTCGAACGAGGCATCGTCACCTGTCTGAATTCGCATCAGCAGTTGGGCATCGGTCAACATGGGCTGGTTGGGCTCCTCAGCGCACTTGATAGTGAACCTCCCTGCACTCATGTATTAAACACCTACCAGATCAGAAACAGGACACTTTCGGTTTCCGGGCGGAACCGCGTGCGAGAAGTTGTGTGGAGCAGGAAACCGGTGGACGCTGAACATCAGGCCGAAGCCGATCAGTTGAAGCATTGCCAGGATCACTCCACCAGATCACCCGACAGGTACTGTTGGGGTCGAAACACTGAAGAAATTGTGGTGTGGGGAACAGGAGATCCAGCCAACCCCATTATGAGTTGCCGGCGGTAGAT
>CAZHBM010000436.1:0-3226 GCA_964529945.1 uncultured Anaerolineales bacterium
CAGCGCATCCGCGAAGTGGCCGGCTGCCACAGAAAAGCCGTGCATGGGCAACGGCTGTAGGCAGGAGAAGAAATTGTGAAAGTGCTCGTAACCGGTGGCGCCGGCTACATCGGTTCTCACCTTACCGACGCTTTGATCACCGCCGAGCACCAGGTGACGGTCCTCGACAACTTGACGACCGGAAAAGTGACCAATATTCAGCACCTCATCGACCATCCTCGTTTTCGGTTTGTCTGCGACACCATCCTCAACGAAACTGTAGTCAACCAACTGATCGCCGAGGCCGAGGTGGTCTTTCACCTGGCGGCGACGGTGGGCGTCAAGTACGTAGTCGAGGATCCACTCAAGTGCATTGTGACCAACGTGCGCGGCACCGAGGTAGTGCTGGACGCCGCCTACCGTTACTGGCGGCGCATCCTGGTAGTGTCCAGTTCCGAGGTGTACGGCAAGTCGGAGAAGGTGCCTTTAAACGAGGAGGACGATTCACTGCTGGGACCGACGGCGGTAGGGCGTTGGTCGTATGCACTGGGTAAGGCATTGGACGAACACCTGGCATTTGCTTATCATCGCCAGGGGTTGCCGGTGAGCGTGGCCCGCTACTTCAACTCCTACGGCCCGCGTTTGGACCCGCGCGGCTACGGCAGCGTGGTGGGTAAATTCATCGGCCAGGCGCTGCGCGGTGAGTCGATCACGGTGTACGACGACGGGCGGCAGACACGTTGCCTGACCTTTGTCGAAGATACGGTGCGGGGGACGCTGTTGGCGGCCACGTCGCCGCAGGCGGAAGGCCTGGCATTTAATATTGGCAGCAACCGGGAGACGTCGATCCTCGAGCTGGCGCAGATGGTGCGCGAAATTGTGGATCCAGAGCTGGAGATCGTACACGTGCCTTACCGCGACGCCTACGGCGACAGGTTTGAGGAAACGCGGCGACGGGTGCCCGACGTCAGCCGGGCGCGTGAGCTATTGGGCTTCGAGGCCACTGTGCCGTTGGAAGAAGGACTTCGGCGGACGGTGGCCTGGTTTCAGCAAAAAATGGACTAAGCGCGCGCAGGTGCAACCGCGCGGCGATGGAATACTTGGTTTGAAGTGATGGAAATCGGCTTATGCAGACGAAACTGAGTTTGTTTTGTGAAAAGGTGATCGAGGCCGGCTGGCTGGCGGTGTTGGTGCTGGTGCCGGTCTTCTTCAATATTTACTCGGCACGCACTTTCGAGCCGGATAAACTGACACTGATGCGGTCGGTGGCCTTAATTATGGTGTTGGCGTGGTTGGTCAAGGCAGCCGAGACAGGCTTTGGTAGGCTGGAGGCGGCCCAGGCGACGACAGACCAGGCGCAGGAATCGACTGCGGACGACAAGGGATGGTGGCGCCGGTTGATGGACATCCCTCTGTTTCTGCCGACGTTGCTGGTGGTATTGGCCTACTTGATCAGTACGGCGCTGTCCATCAGCCCATCGGTGGCTTTTTGGGGGTCATACCAACGGCTGCAGGGCACCTACACGGCGCTTTCGTACATCGTCATTTTTGCCCTGGTGGCATCTCACTTGCGCACGCGGGCGCAAGTGGATCGACTGATGACGGTGGTGATCCTGACCAGCCTGCCGGTGGGATTGTACGGCATCGTCCAGCGTTACGGACTGGACCCATTACCCTGGGCGGGCGACGTACAGACGCGGGTGGCCTCCAATATGGGCAACGCTATTTTTGTGGCCTCTTACCTGATTATGGCCATTCCGCCCACGTTGGCCCGGTTGGTCAACTCGATGGGCGCCATCTTGAAGGAAGAGGACACCGGCTGGGGCAATACGCTGCTGGCGGCGGTATACATTTTCATCTTGGCGGTGCAGTTGATCACGGTTGTGTTCAGCGGCAGCCGTGGCCCTACGTTGGGCTTGATGGCCGGGCTGTTCTTCTTTGTCTTCCTGGGCGTGCTGGCGGTTTACCGGCGGCGGTCGGCCGAGCAAAAGTTGTCGGCCGGCCCGGTGCTTTTAAGCCTGGTGGAGGCAGTGGTACCGCTGGCGCTGGGTGGTCTATTGGGTTGGTTGTATTTCCAGATGGCCGGCGCGCCGACGATGGGGGGCCAGACGTTGCAAGCGGGTGCGCTGGTGGCGCTGGGATTGCTGGCGGGGGTGGTACTGGCCGCATTTGTGCTGGTGGTGCGCCTGGCGATCAATCGCGGCAGTTGGCGCCTGTGGCTAAACTGGGTGTTCATCGCCGTGCTGATGGCCGGCCTGCTGGTATCGTTCAACGTGCCGCAATCGCCGTTGTCAAGTTTGCGCGACGTACCCTCGGCCGGCCAGTTGGCCAAGCTGTTCCAACCCGGTCGCGGCACCGGACGTGTGCGCGTCTTGATCTGGGAAGGCGTGCTCAACCTGATCAGTCCGCACGAACCCCTGGGCGTGCCGGGTGAGTTCACGGACCATTTCAACGCCATCCGACCCCTGGTTGGCTACGGCCCCGAATCCATGTTCAACGCTTTTGCCCGGGTGTACCCGCCCGAATTAGCGCACGTCGAAGCGCGCGGCAGTTCGGCCGACCGGTCGCATAACGAGACGTTCGACTTCATCGCCACGATGGGTATTCTCGGCTTTGTGGCTTACTACCTGTTTATCTTCAGCCTGTTTTATTACCTGTTACGCATGGTGGGCTGGATACCGGACCGGGCGGCCCGGCGGCGGCTGCTTGCCTTGCTGGCCGGCGGCGGTTTGTTGGGTGTCATCGTGCCTCGGTTGGTAGTGGGCGATTTCGTCTTTTCCGCATTGGGGTTACCGGCCGGCATGTTGAGTATGATTTTTGTTTACCTGCTGTGGCAGGCGCTGGTTGACCGGCCCGGTCGCGAAGACGAGAAGGGGAGCGAGAATAACGGCGGCGTGGCTGAAGGCGGCCAGGCGCTGGTAGCCATCGGCCTGTTTTCGGCATTGGTGGCGCACTTCGTCGAGGTACACTTTGTATTCTCGATCGCGGCCACTTACATCTACTTCTGGGTATATGCCGGGGCTGTGGTAGCCTGGCTGTACGGCGCATTCCGGCGGCGGCAAGTCGACTACGAGATGGCTGTGGTCATAGAGCCCGCCCGACCGCGCAGCGGCAGCAGCAGCCGGCGACGACGACGCAAGAAGAGCCCAAGCTCTGACGAGCCGGCGACTAGCGGAAGCAACCGGCAGGCCAGCGTGCCTGAGGATTGGGAGACGTGGCTAGGTGTTTTTGGGCTGACGGTGGCCTT
>CAZHBM010000437.1:0-3187 GCA_964529945.1 uncultured Anaerolineales bacterium
CGGCGGAAATCGGGCTGGCGATCGTGTCGATACTACCGTGCTGCCCGACCCAGGGACGACATCCAAGGCCCTGTTCGGCAGAAGATGGCTCTAGCCTTCTTCCCCCATAAGCAGTTTGGCGCATCCCTTTGCAACCTGACTATCGGGTTCCGACTCACCAGGCATGGTCGCCCAACCCTGGCTTTCAACATAAGTGCCTCTCATCCAGCTACTTGTTTCCTTCAACACGATCAGTTTCTGATCCTTTCCGGGATCCTGGCTGAACTGCGTGACACATATCGGCGCCAGGCGCTGGGTTACGGCATCTTCGGCCACTGTGGCGGACATTTTCTGGGCATTGCCACCTGTGACCCATCCGCCCCAACCGAAGCCGACCACCACTGTCGCGATGATGATGCCTACCCAAGACCAAAAGACGATTGTTTTCTTCGGCCGGGCCGCACTCCACCGCTGTCCGAGACTCAACTTCTGTTTGATTTGCTGCACGGCTTTCCTTCCACTGTCTTCCTGCCACAAGTATTTCACCGGGTTGGTGCTTTCCTTTTTTTCGTTTTCCTGGTCCACTGTTTTCCTCCTTCGTGAGTTACGCGATTTCGTGAACAAACATCATCACGCGATCCGGAATATGCTCAGCAGTCATTGTTAGCCAGACCTCCCGGTGCGTGCCAAGACGTCATTGATGGTCACAAAGAGCGTCTCGGCGGCGAATCCTTTGAGCAGTACGCCGTCAGCGCCAGACGCCCGGGCCTCGGCCTGCTGTCGGATAGTGTCGACCACGACAATACATTGGGTTTGAGGCCATTCGACCTTGATTTGTTTCAACGCCGTCCATAGTTCTTCAGAGGGCAGGCTGGAATCCAGCAGCACGAGCACCGAATGGTTCTGTATGACCATCGCCAGCGCTGCCGAGCCACGGTCCACCTGCTCGACAAACTCGATCCTGGGTATCGTCCTCAGCAGGGCGCGCAAACCTTCCCGCATACGGCCCGGCCTGGCTACGATCAGAACTGACATGGAGTTGGCCTTCGGGTGGTGAGAATGGCCTTAGGTGGAATCGTCATGATGATGCGTTACTCCCATATAACAACTATACCTGCAATCAGCCTGAAACACATCGCAGAGAACACGCGTTCCTGCACAAGAAAAAGACCGCTCTGAAAGCGGTCTTGGCGTGACAGAAAATTCTGATGGCGTTGGTAGAAATACGTAGTGTGCCTACGACTTTTCTGCGACTACTCACCGTCCTCGGCTCGCGGCTCCAGGCTGGCCAGCCCTTCCCGGAGTGCATATAGGGCCGCCTGCGTCCGGTTGGCCAGGTGCAACTTCTCCAGGATATGGCTAATGTGGCTGCTCACCGTCCGTTCGCTGATGACAAGCGTCTCGGCGATTTCGTGGTTGGATAATCCTCCGGCGATCAGTTTCAACACCTCTACTTCGCGCTCCGTGAGCAGATTCTCGGCGGGCGCAGCGGTCGATACCCGGTTGAGCTCGCGAATCAGTTTGCGGGCGATGGTCGGGTGGAGCGACGACTCGCCGTGGTGAACTTCGCGAATCGCCTGAATTAACGCCTGTGACGACGAGTCTTTGAGCAAGTAACCCAAGGCCCCGGCCTTGATGGCCGGGAAGACTTTGTCATCTGCGGCAAAGCTGGTGAGGACCAGTATACGTGCGTTGGGGTTCTCGCGCTTGATTTTGACAATGGCCTCAACACCATCCTTGCGAGGCATCAACAGATCCAGCAAGATGACGTCTGGTTTGAGGGAGCCGGCCAGCAATACTGCCTCGACCCCATCTTCTGCTTCACCCACCAGTTCCATGTCTGGCTTGGCCTCGATCAGTGCCCGCAGTCCTTCCCTGACCACGGCATGATCGTCGGCAATCAGTATACGGATCGGCGCTTGAGTGGGTTCTGTCATACAGGCTAACTCCTATATCAAACATCAAATGACAAATGGCAAATAACAAATCGTCCGGCTTGATATCTATCAATTGTCATTCGACATTTCGACCTTCACCCTCGCTCCCTCTCCCGGGGCCGACAGGATCGTCAGCTTGCCGCCGATCTTCTCCGCCCGCTGCCTCATGCTAAGCAGGCCCATCCCGCCTCTTCTCTCGCCAAATTCGGGATCGAAACCTTTGCCGTCGTCCACCACCTCCAGAACCGCGCCGTTGGCGTCACCGTGAAGGTGTACGATCACGGTCGTAGCCTCGGCGTGCTTGAGTGCATTGTTCAGGGCCTCTTGCGCAATGTGATAGATGGCCTCTTCTACGGGTGCCGGCAAGTCGACCCATGTTGTCGCCAGCAGGCGAACTTCGACGCCGACCCGTCCTTCGACCGCCTCCAATCTCCGGCTCAGCGCCTCCAGCAAGCCTTCCTGCTCTATTATCGGCGGTCGCAGTTCGTAGAGCAACAGTCGCATCTCCTTGAGTGACTGCCGCGCGGTCTCAGTTATCCTGCCCAGGTGATGTTGCACCCGTTCCCAGTCCCCGGCCGCGGCGAAATCCTGTGTCGCGTCGGCCAGGAGGGTCACGCTGTATAGCGACTGAGTCACCGAGTCGTGGAGTTCCCGCGCCAGCCGCGCTCGCTCCTCCATGACGGCGGCCTGCTCAGCCTGCTGGTGCAGCCGGGCGTTTTCCACAGCCACAGCCACCTGGTCGGCGATGGAGGCCAGCAGCGCCATCTCTTCCACGTTGAATTGCCGCCCGGCCTTTCTGACAACGCTGAGCACTCCCAACACCCGCCTTCTGGCTTGCATGGGTACGCCGGCATAGGCACGAGAACCGACCTTGTGGGCTGTTGGAGACGCCTGTGGATCAGCGTCCAGGTCAGGGATGACCAGGGGTTCGCCGTGTTGAACGACCCAACCTGTCAGGTGGGAGGGCAGCGAGAAGGTCATCTGAGTTGCGGCTGCCGGCGGGATAGCCTGATGCGCAGCCAGACTGAGCGTCTCCGCCTCTTCATCGAGCAAGTGGATGGTGCCTTCAGCACCCTCCAAAGCCAACAGCGCTCGCTCCAGTGATCGTTCCAGTGTCGTCTGCAGGTCCAGGGACTCGCTGGCGACTGCAGACACGTCGTACAGGGTCGCCAACTCTCTGGTCCGGTCGGCGACCCGCTGCTCCAGAGTTTCCATAACGTTGGCCCGCTGCAAGGCGCTCCCGGCTATCTCGGCGATGGTAGTGAGCAGGC
>CAZHBM010000438.1:0-3133 GCA_964529945.1 uncultured Anaerolineales bacterium
GGTTCCCGGTAGCAGGAAAGCACCTTTTGTCATTTGAGCCATCACGGAATGGGCAGTAATCGTGGTGTTGATGGTCCGCGGGCGACGACTCGCGGATATGACTTATTTATGGTTCCCTGGGAGCGCATGGGGGTCGAAAGCTGGCGTAAGCAACTGATACAACAGGTGGTCTCGCCGGTGCTGGAAGTGGGAATCGGCACCGGCGCTTCACTGCGCTGGTACAGCCAAGACGCACAACTGGTAGCCATCGATCCGGCCTGGCGCAAGTTGTCGACCGCCCGCCACCGTGCGTGGCGGGAGCGCAGGCACGTTACCTTGGCCCAGATGGACGTGCAAGGGCTGGCATTTCCGGCGGATACGTTCGCCAGCGTCGTCGCCAGCCTGGTTTTTTGCAGCGTCCACAGTCCGGTCCAGGGCCTGATGGAACTGCGCCGCGTGCTACGTCCCGACGGACGACTCTACATGCTGGAACACGTCCGGCCAGCCAACCCGCTGCTGGGGGCATTGATGGACTCGTTGAATGTCCCCTGGCAACTGATAAGTGGAGATTGCCGCCTGAACAGGCAAACGGCGGCCAATGTGGCCGCCGCCGGGTTTCAGGTAGAGTCAGTTGAGTCCCGTATGGGCGGATTGCTCAACCTGATTGTCGCCCGTGCCTGAAGACACGCTTGGCCCGTTAGGGAGCCACGTATAGGTATTGCAGCGTTGCGCCTGGAGGGCCGGAGAGCAAGTCTACCAGGCTGCTCACCGGGTCCGAAATGGGCGTGAGGCTGAACAACGTCTGGAACATGTTTAGCGGGGCGAGGTATTCCTTGATGCGTGGCTCGCCGGAGATTTGACCCAATTCCGCTGCCCGGTTAATCGCATCCGGCAGATTGCCCAGGTGATCCACCAGCTTCAGATCCAGCGCCTGCTGGCCGGTATAGACTTGGCCGGTGGCCAATGATCGTACATCCTCCACCGGCAGATCACGCCCGTCGGCTACTATTTGCACAAACCCGTTGTAAGCCTGGTCAATGATCGTCTGCCAGATTTCTTTCTCTTCGTCGGTCATCGGGCGAAACATACTACCCTCATCCTTGTACTTGCCGCTTTTGATGGTTGTCGCCCGGACGCCGTAGTCCGAGAATAGCTCGCTCAAGTCCAGAAACTGGCTGATGACTCCGATGCTTCCCGTCAGCGTATTCGGATTGGCGAATATTTCGTCGGCCGGCGCTGATATGTAGTAGCCGCCCGAAGCGGCCATTTCGCCCATCGATACAATCACCGGCTTGGTCATAGCCAACATCTGTTGGTGTATTTCATCCGAGCCGACCACACTGCCGCCGGGGCTGCTGATGCGCAACACGACCGCTTTCACGTCACTATCCGCCTCGGCCGCCTTGAGATTGCTGACAATCTGGCCGGAGTAAGCCATCGCCGATTGGGTGCCAAACGGGTTCGAAGGGGCATCGCCGGAGACGATGGTACCTTCCACACGCACGATTGCCACTGCCGGTCCGGTGGTCACAGAAGTGGTCATGCCACTGCCCTCGAGAACCCCGAGGCTCAAGAACAGTGGCACGCAACTGGCACAGGCCAGCACAATTACCAATGCAGCGCCAAGCAACATCCACAAGAGCTTATGTTTTACCACCGTATCCATCGTCCTTTCCCGAGCCCATCTAGCATAACATTCTCAACGTTAAGTCAATCTGACAAATCGACGCCTGCCCACCTGCAATATCTCGGCCTGGGCCGGCTTGATTTCTTCATCCGGCGACTCGACCGCATTTCCGTCAATCCGCACACCGCCCTGCTCAATCAAACGCCGGGCGTCTCGTTTGCTGCCGGCCAGACCGGTTGCCCGGATCAAGTCGACAATATTCATGGGCGACTCGAGCGCATATTCCGGCATGTCCGGAGGTAATTCCCTCTGCTGAAAAACCGTCTTGAAGTGCTCTTCAGCATTGTGGGCGGCCTCGTCACCATGGAAGATTGATACAACATCGCGGGCCAATTTCATCTTGGCATCCCGTGGGTGAAGACGACCCGACTCGAGCTCTGCTTTCACTTTGGCAATCTCTTCCGGTGAGAAACGGGTCACCAATTTATAGAACGACAACATCGCCTCATCGGGAATGCTCATAATTTTGCCATACTGCTCTTCCGGCGGTTCGTCAATGCCGATGTAATTGCCTGTGCTTTTGGACATGCGCGCGTGCCCATCCGTGCCCACCAAGATGGGCAATGTCAGGCATATTTGTGGCTTTTGCCCATAGGCCTCCTGCAATTTGCGCCCGGCCATCAGGTTGAAAAGCTGTTCCGTGGCGCCAATCTGCACGTCGGTCTCCATCATGACCGCATCGTACCCTTGCATCAATGCGTAAAAGAACTCGTGGAGCCAGATCGGATCACCTTTGGCATAGCGTTTGCTGAAATTGTCGCGTGTCAAGAACTGCTGGACTGTAAAATGGCTGGCAAGGCTGACGACGTCGGCAAAGGTCAACTGGCTCAGCCATTCGCTGTTGTAGCGCACTTTCGTCTTGTTTGGATCCAGGATCTTGAAAGCCTGCTCGGCGTACGTGCGGGCGTTCTCCATCAACTCTTCGTGCGTGCGTTGCGGCCGGCTGGTGTCCTTGTCACTGGGGTCGCCGATCATGCCGGTGCCGGTGCCAATCAGAAATGTGACCTCGTGTCCCAAGTCCTGGAATTGGCGCAACTTGCGCATGGTGACAGTGTGCCCCAGATGTATGTCTGGAGCCGTTGGATCATAGCCACAATAGACGCGAAGTGGTCGGTTCTCTTTGAGACGTTCACGGAGTTCGCCTTCCATGACCCTGTAAATTTGGTCATCACCAAATTCGACACCTTGCATTAGAATGGCGAGTTGTTCGTCGACCGGTCGCATATAAAAACTCCTCATTTCTCCAAAATCGTGCTTGATTTTACCATTGACAACCGGCGAAAGCAATCAAGATGTCAACGGGAGTCTGTCCCAGATTCTTAGAAGATGACCAAAAGAGTCTCCGGTCGCTTTATTCTCTCTATTGTTTTTTGTGGGTGGCAGGCCTGCCACCCACAAAAAACAATAGAGTCTACTTGATTCTTTGCGGTTCAATGTGCGCGTGTTACACGAACATGCTTCGCAGCC
>CAZHBM010000439.1:0-2695 GCA_964529945.1 uncultured Anaerolineales bacterium
TTATCCATCGACTGCCGCCTGTCTGAATCACAGCCACGCCGTCTATGAGTGTGTCAAAGCGCTAAAAACCAATCACCGGCTGCAGTTGGTCGATTCGCCCATCTGGCAATTCGAGGGACTGGTGACTGCCGAGGCCGGAGAAGTGCCGGTAGCTATTCGGTTAGTCACTTCAATTCGCCAATTGACGAAGATGGAAGGTTACCAGGGACCGGAGACGGACCTGATGGGCAGCCTTGAGGCCCGCTTTCTGGAGATGGGACAGGGCATTGTGGCCATCAGCCAGGCGGTTGAGACGAGTACGAGGGAGACATACGCGACGGATTTCTCCGCCCGTCCGCACCAGGTAATCCCGGCCGGGTTGATACCCCTGCCGGAGGATCGGGTCGCCCCCCTACCGGGCACTCCCAAAGAAGAGCCGATCATTTTATTCGTCGGGCGGTTGGAGAAACGCAAGGGGATTCTGGACCTGTTTGAAGCCATACCGGAGGTTCTGGCCAACCACCCCAGGGCACAATTCTGGTTGGCAGGCAAGGATAACAGCCAAAATGATGGTTTTTCCAACCGGCGCCACCGAACGTATGTGGACTATTTCCAGCAGCGCTATCAGGCCCACGCTGCCAACGTCCATTTCTTGGGTTACGTTGACGACAGCAAGTTGGGATCCCTGTACGATGCCTGCGACCTGTTCGTGGCGCCGTCGCTGTACGAATCCTTCGGGCTTGTCTTCCTGGAAGCGATGAACCACGCTCGCCCGGTCATCGGCTGCCGGGTCGGCGGGCCGACTGAGGTCGTCAGCCACACTGAGACGGGTTTGTTGGTCGCCCCCGAGAGCCCGAGCGAACTGGCCCAGGCCATCAATAGCCTTTTGGACAACCCCGAGGCCAGACGCCAGATGGGCTTGGCCGGCCGGCAGAGACTACTGGACCACTTCAACTATCTGGATATGGCTCGCAGCTATGCCTCTTTCTACGCCGGCTTGCTCGACTGATCGTGGCCGGCACGGGTTCAGGAAGGGCACGCTAGCGCCACAGGGCCGGCAGATAAGAAAGCGGCCCGTTTACAGTCAACGGTATTTCGATCCCATCCGTTTGGGCCTGGCCTATGCCGTCCAGATATTCAAGATGGGCCTGGCTCACCAACACCAAAAAGGATGGGTAGTCCAGGGGCATCGTGAGACTATACACCCAGGTCGCGGTTACAGTGGCTCTGGCTGCAATCGTCCCCGACCATTCCAGCGTCTGAGCGTCGAACGCCGCGAACTCATTCCCGTCGGCCGTAGCTGCTGCTGATCCGCTCTCCGTTTCAACTGCCAGATCGGACGCCAATCCCAGGCTGACCGGTGAAGCCGGATCCGGCAACTGAACGTCTAGGGAAGCGTCCACCGGCTGGTCGCTGGTGTTCTGCAAGACAACCCATTGCGTCACCGGCTGCTGTGGACCATCGGCGGCTCGGATACGTTCAGGCATTGATGCGGCCGACAGGGTAATAGGTTGCGGGACCTCATAGGCACCGATTTCGCTGCGGCCGGCCAGCGGTCGCGGCTTGCCATCGATGTCGTGATCGGAATAGCCGTTCAGGCCGCGGTTGATGGCTGCAGAAGTGCCCCAGATGCGGTAATTGAAATCGGGGGAGCCCGGACTCACAAACTCAGGCGAGCCCTGGTAGGTATCGTTGGCATAAACGATCGCGCCGTAGCGCGTTCCAATATCATTCGTATTACCCCAAAAGAGCGTGTTCCTTAAGTAAACGATTGTGCCGGCATCTTGCACCAGCACGGCATCTACCGCGCTGCCCGTTGCCGGATGATCGGCCACAATCGTGTTGAACACGTCAGCCCGGCTGACACCTACGTCAGGGTCGTGCAGCACCACAATGCCCACGCCGGACATCGTCGACAATATGCTGTTGCTGACGATGGTGGCGTGAGCCAGGCTCAGCTCGGTGTTTTGGCTAAAGATGGCACCGCCGCCGCCCCAGCGAGCCACACCGGTGCCGGCCTCCGACCGGTTGTTGGCGATCACGATGTTCGTCGCCTGCATGCGGTCCGGTGCCGGCTCCGAGGTTCTGGGTTGGGTCAGATAGAGGCCTCCGCCACCGGCGTGACCGCTGTAGGTTCCATCGCCACCGTACGAGGCATTGCTGATCACCCAGGTGCGGTCGAGGCTCAAGATCTGGCGCTCCATCATCAAGCCGCCGCCGGCACCAATACCGCCCGTGCCGGCCAGCGAGTCGCCGCCGCGCACGCTGTTGTTGAACAAAGTCGCGGAAATGACCGAACCCTCACCCAGCTCGAAGAACAACCCGCCGCCGGCACCGGTGCCTCCGTAATCGCCTCCAATACCGGCAAGGGCATGGTTGTTCGTAACCAACACGTCCTCGAGTTGCGAGTTGCTGTATTGGATGGCCGCACCGGCCCCCAGGGCATCCGCTCGCCCCAGGTGGCTATCCTGGCTTCCGGCACCTCCATTGCCACCCCACACGCGGTTGTTGGTCAGCACGACGTGTGTGGCAATTAGGTCACTGTGGGTTACAAAGAATCCGCCGCCCAACCCGTGCCCGGCGTTCGGGACGTACAGAATGTACTTCGGCCCCTCCAGCCCGTCCCAGTACAGGTTCAGCGCGTCGACGGTCCAGTACGGGTCGTTGGTGCCCAGGCACAGCAGCTTGGGCTGGGTGATCTGCCGGCGGTAGGCGA
>CAZHBM010000439.1:2705-3120 GCA_964529945.1 uncultured Anaerolineales bacterium
GTTACTCAGAATCCGCCGCCCATCCCGTGCCCGCCCCGTGGACTGTCGACGGTGTCGCCGGCGTGCACCTCGTTGGCATCGAAGGTTACGTTCTCCATTGTCACCGGGCAGGGAAGCCCCGGCCCACCCCACAAAAAGGCAGCGCCACCGCCCCCCACCGCTTCGGTGTCGGGTGCCCAAACCTCGTTATGGCTGAAGGTGACGTCCTTAAGACGGACGGAAGCGTTCTCCAGACACAATAGACCGCCTCCCATCGCTCCCCAGGCGCCGATCCGATCGTCGGCCCGCCCGTTGCGGATGATAACATTTTCAAGGGTCTGCAAAGCGGACGTGTTGGCGATGTAAACGCCGCGCCGGACGCCTTCTCCATCGAAGATGGTGGGGGGCACATCACCGGCCGGTAAATCCCAGGTGG
>CAZHBM010000440.1:0-3100 GCA_964529945.1 uncultured Anaerolineales bacterium
CCACAAGAGATAAAGAAATATCACCCGATTCTACGTGCCTCTCACGAGCACGCCTGGCAGCCAGGTCTTGGCTCAATCCAATTACTCCAACAAACGATTGGGCGCACATCTGGCTGGCGAGCCGACGACCAGCAAAATCAGGCGAATAAGCTGTTGAGCGACTCGGCCAGGGTGGGATGGGTAAAGATACCGTCACGCAGGACGGTGTAGTCCAGATCGCCCAGCATGGCGATTTGCAGCATGGCCATCAGTTCGCCGCCCTGGATGCCGAGCACAGCCGCACCCAGGATGCGCCTGGTCTCTTCGTCAACGACAGCCTTCATAGAACCGCGGCTCTGGCCCACCTCGAGCGCGCGAGCGACGTAGCTCATAGGTATCTTGAAGACGCGGATGGCTCGTCCCTGGGCGCGGGCTTCTTCCTCGGTCATACCGATGCGGCCCAGTTGCGGGTCGAGAAAGACGGTGTAGGGGACCATCCGGCCGTTGGTGGAGGCGCTGCCGCCGTGCAACAGGTTGGCAGCTACCACCCGGTAGTCGTCGTAGGCGATGTGGGTGAAGAAGGGCGGGCCGTTGACGTCACCCAGAGCGTAGACGCCGGGCACGTTGGTCTCCAGACGGTCGTTGACCTGGATGAAGCCATGTTTGTCGGTAGCCAGCCCGGCAGCGGCCAGATTGAGACTGTCGGAATTGGGCACCCGACCAACGGCGACCAGCAAATGGCTGCCGGTCAGACGTTGCTCGCCCTGGTCGGTTTTGACGGTGATCTCGATGGTGCGCCCGTCGTCAGGAGTGGATACCTTGCGGGCGTGGGCGTTGAGCAGCAGGCGGACACCGTCCTCTTCGAGAATGCCGGCCACGGCCTTGGCTACGTCGGCGTCCTCGCGGGTGAGCACCTGCCCGGCGCGTTGGATGACGGTTACCTGGGCGCCGAAGCGGCGGAACATCTGGGCAAACTCCATACCGACGTAACCGCCGCCCAGGATGAGCAGGTGGTCGGGCACGTGGTCGAGTTCCATAATGCTGGTCGAGTCGAGCCACGGTACCTTGGTGAGCCCTTCCAGGGTTGCGGTGCGCGGTCGTGAGCCGGTGTTGATGAACACCTGGCCGGCAGTCAGGTCACGTTGCCCACCGTCCCGCAGACTGACCTGCACTCGCTGGCGGTCGGCGAAGCGGGCTTCGCCCATAATCAACTCGATGTCCGGATTATCGCGCAGGCGTTTGGCGCCGCTTTCGCGCCAGTCTGCCACGATGTCACGTTTGCGTTGTCGCACGGCGACCTGATCCACGATTACCGGGCCGGCCTGAATGCCGAAGTCGGCGGCGCGCCGGGCCAGGTAGGCGATGCGGGCGCTGGCGATCATAGTTTTGGTGGGCGTGCAACCCTCATTGATACAGGTGCCGCCCACGTGTTTGCGTTCCACAACGGCCACGCGCTGGCCGGCTTTGGTCAATGCCTGGGCCAGCGGTGGGCCGGCCTGTCCGGCCCCGATGACGATGGCGTCAAACTCCGTTCCTGTACCCATAACTAGCGCTCCTTTCCGTTGCTGTCGTCGTCTTTCCAAAGCCAAATGTCTCGATTCCAAAAGGCCACCTTGTACAAGCCAAACCAAATTCTATCATAACCTAATTGAATCGCAGTTTCAAGTTGTGGTATAATCCCGGGGGTGCCCCAAGCTTTTTGTTGGAGAAATTGGGCCGGGCCAAGGCTTGGCTGCCAAGCAAGTTCGTGAGAGACAGCTCACATAGGTTTTTGGAGGTGCAAAGAATCAGGTAGTTTTCGTTATTTCTTGTGAGTGGAAGATCTTCCACTCACAAGAAATAACGAAAAGATGAAACCGACCGCCAATTCACGTGACAAGCTACCAAGAAAATGGAACACACCCAGAATCCCATACAAATTGACCCGATGGAGACAAGGCTTTCGTGATCAAATTACTCGGCAAAATAGCCATCGTGGTGCTGATAACGATGGTGTTGTTGGAGGCGGCGGCCCAAGTCGCGTGGTGGGACCGTTCGTGTTTCGGCCCGGAAGAACGGGCGCTGTGCCTGCTGCCGCGGCCGCTGTTGACCGACCAGCAGTTGCAGATCCTGGACAAGCAGGCACAGGCGGCCGAACAAGACAGCGGTTATTTGAGGTTCGACCCATTATTGGGCTGGACCATCCGGCCCAACGGGGAGGGCACGATTGCCGGCACGCATTACGAGTCCAATGGAAACGGCGTGCGGGCCTGGCGCGACTACCAGCTAGAAGCGCCGGCAGGAGTGACGCGTATCGCCGTCTTCGGCCCGTCGTTTGCCCACGCCGACGACGTGACGCTGGAGCACGCCTGGACCTACCTGATAGAGCAGCAACTGGCCGACGGTGAGGTCATGAATTGGGGGGTGCCCGGTTACGGCACCGACCAGGCCTACCTGCGCTACCAGGCGCAGGGAGCGGCCTACGCGCCCGACGTGGTCATCATCGTCTACGAGGAAGAGAACCTGCGGCGCAACGTCAATCGTTTCCGGCCCTTCTTCCATCCGGCCACGGGCACGCCACTGACCAAACCGATGTACGCATTGCAAGGTGAAGGGTTGGAACTGCTACCCAATCCGTTCGAATCACTGGCCGGCTTGCGAGAGACGGCTGTCGAGCGGCCGAACGAATTCCTTGACCGGGTGTGCCCGCACGATTTTTTCTGCGTGCGGCAGGAATACCAGTCGACGCCGCTGGACGTCTTCAAGAGTTATCGTTTTGGGCGCACGCTGCTGTTTGAGATTGCCCACCGCAACGGCTTGCCGGTCAACAGCACCTGGTTCGAGTCGTATGCCGACCCGTTGCAGACGGAGACGTCGCGGCGCATCATCGAGACTTTCGCCGAGTCGGTGCGCGCCCAAGGAGCGCTGCCGGTGGCCGTTTTTTTTCCTTATCGCGGAACGTTGGACCTGTACGCCGCCGGAGAGACGCCTATGTACGCCGGCTTTATGGCCCAGGTGGCAGCCGATGGACTGCCGGTGCTGGACTTGACGCCGGCCTTTGCAGCCGCCAATGGAGGCAGCGACGACTTCACCGGCTATTTCGCGCCCGGCGGGCATTACAATGAGTTGGGCAATCAGATTG
>CAZHBM010000441.1:0-3095 GCA_964529945.1 uncultured Anaerolineales bacterium
ATAGATTGGACCAGCCTGTTCTGATCCAACGTTGGCGTAACCGGATAGGCAATCTTGTGAGGGGAGCTTACTGTTCATGTCGTCTACGTGTCCCCGCTGTGGGCACAGCGCCAGTCCCGATTGGGAAATATGCCCTAATTGTGGCTTGAGAAAGCCCGCGGGACGCGGAAAGATCCGTTGCGGCGTTTGTGGCCACGTGAATCCGGGAACCTACCGGGTCTGTTCCAGTTGTGGCGCCGACCTGGCGTCGAGGCCGTTTGCATTTCTTATCGGGAAGGCGGTCTATTTCAAGTGGTTCGGTGTGGCCCTGTTGGTGGCCGTGATGGTCAGCGGCGTGGTGCGCATTCGCGCCGACGTCGAACAGGGCGCCGATCAGGTAATCTCCTTCTTTATGCCGACGCCGACGGCTACGGCAACGGCGACCGGTACGCCGACGGCTACCTTCACGGTGACGGCCACGCCAACGGTCACGCCCACCGATACGCCGCCGCCGACGGCGACAGTCACGGCGACAAGTACCGTTACCCCGACGGCAACGGCGGTGCCGCCGACGGCCGTGCCGCAAGCCTTGCCGACCGACACACCGGCACCAACCCCCACACCTCGCCTTAGTGTGCCGGTTCTGAAAAGCCCCAAAGACGGCGAAATCTTCGTTGGGCGCAGCCAGATGGTGGTGTTGAGCTGGGAACCGTCCGGGGTGCTGGCTGCCGACGAATGGTATGCCGTGCGTCTGTCGTGGTCCGAAGGCGGCGTTGTCGCGCAACGCGGCGGCAACAACGTTAAAGAGACGTCCTGGCAGTTGCCGGCTGATATGTTTTGGGCCAGGGCCGACCAGGAGACTGGTCGCGCCTACCAGTGGTATGTGTTTGTCGAGCGAGTGACAGAGACGGAGGAGGGGGAAAGGCAAGGAGAACCTGTCAGCCCCTCCAGCGAGGTCCGTACCTTCTACTGGCAGTGACGGGGATTTATGACATTCGAACAAGTTCTTGCGCATTTGGCGGATGAGAGCCAGCCGCTTGGCAGTCGTTATTTATATGCACTCTCCGATATGACCGGAGATGAGCTGGACCAGTTCCGGCAACGGTGGAGTGACATTGGAAAAATGCGCCGGTTGGCGATTGTGCGCCAGTTAGTCGAGTTGACCGAGGTTAGCTTTGAGGTCGATTTCGATCCGATCTTCATTCTGGCCCTGGGCGACATTGACCACGAGGTGCGGACGACCTCCATCGAAGGTCTATGGGAGAGCGAAGACTACAACCTGATTTTGCCTTTTCTGCATTTGTTGCGCCAGGACGAAGACGAAACCGTCCGCGCGACGGCGGCCAGTGCCTTGGGCCGGTTTGTTCTCCTGGGAGAAATGAACGACATTCCGCCCGATCTGAGTGAGATGGTCACGAACGCGCTGTTGGAGGCAATCAGGCGACCGGAAGAAACCATTGAGGTTCGCCGGCGCGCCATCGAGGCTTTGGCATTCTCGGGCCGACCGGGCATTCGGGATATCATCCGCGATGCGTATGAGAGCGACGACGAAAAGATGCAGGCCAGCGCCCTGTTCGCTATGGGCCGTAGTGCGGACCCATATTGGGAAGACGTGCTATTGAACGAGTTGGAGAATCCCAATCCGGAGATACGCTACGAGGCGGCCCGAGCCTGTGGGGAGCTTGAACTGCAATCGGCCGTGCGCCGGTTGAGCGTGCTGGTCTTTGAGGATCCAGACCGCGAGGTCCAGGAAGTAGCCGTGTGGGCGCTGGGGGCTATTGGAGGCAATGAGGCCAGGCGTGTGCTGGAGGCCTGTTGCGAGACCGAGGACGAAATTCTTAACCGGTTCGCCGTCGAAGCCATTGATCAATTGGAGTGGATCGGCGATGGTCTGGACTTTTCCCTCTACGATGATGCGTTCGATGACGAGGCAGACGAGGCAAAGGAAGACTGAGGCACTGGCTGAGGTAGACTCCTCGAGTTTGTGGGTTTGCCCTTGTGGCGACGGCTGTCGTCAGGGGAAAAAGCGCAGTTGCCCAAGTAACAGACGGGGGTACAGCCCGTTCTTGGGTGTCGCGCTACGGGCGTGGGCCGGAGCGGGATTCAGGGGACAATTCGCTGAGTGGCCAGCAGGCATAGGCAGCCCAGCACTGCTATGTTCGTCCACAGCAGAATTGCCAGCATAAGGACGTTCCGGCGGTTGAGGCCTCTGCCTTGTCCGGGGGAGCTCTCCAGAGAGAGGTCGGGTGAAGCGAGGCCGGCTTCTGCTTGATGAGTGTCGCTCACGCGCGTGCTTTGGGTTTCAACCTCGTCCGGCGGACGCAGGTTCCTCAGCCACGGAGGGCGTTCTTGTTGCTCGTCATACATCAGGCACTGCCTCCCGGGTTTCTGCCCGAACTGTTTTCTGTGAATTTAGCATAACATAAAATAGAAAATTGTCAAGCAACCGCGGCAGCGTGGCCAGGTTCCACCTTCGGGTGGGAGACCTCCCCCCACAATAAACTAAAAGGACTACCTGATTCTGCGCGCCTCTCAAAACATACAGTGAGCGGTCTTTCACGGGCCTGCTTGGCGGTCAGGCTTTGGCTCGGTCCAATTCCTCCAAAATGAATTTGGGACAGACCCCCGCTGCTCGGTCAATCAACGGCGTATCCCATACGGCGCAGATCGGTATCCTTTTTTCGCCACTTGGGCCGCACTTTTACCCGCAATTCCAGGTAGACGCGACTGTCCAATAGCTCTTCAATTTGGCGCCGGGCGGCCTGCCCGATAGATTTGAGCATCTTCCCATTCTGTCCGATGACGATTCCTTTTTGGCTGTCTCGCTCGACGTACAAGGTGGCGCTGATGTACGTCATATCGCTGCTGCGTTGTTTGAACTCGTCGGTTATCACGGCCAGGGCGTGAGGGACCTCATCGCGCAGCTTTTCTAAGGCGGCTTCACGGACCATCTCGGCCGCGATGAAGCGTGTCTGCTGGTCGGTCACCTGGTCTTCGGGGAAATAACGCGGCCCCGGCGGCAGGTGTTCGACCAGGACTTCCAGCAATCGATCCCGATTGTCACCGCGGGTGGCCGAAACCGGAAGCCAGGCGATTGGTGTCACCAATTTGAGGTA
>CAZHBM010000442.1:0-386 GCA_964529945.1 uncultured Anaerolineales bacterium
GCCCGACGGCGTTCACGCCGCGCTGTTGCAGCTGCTCCACCAACCCCTTGTTCACCTGGCCGCAATATACCATCTCGAAGATTTCGAGGGTGCGCCGGTCGGTGCGCCGGCTCGAAAAGCCACTGGTTGAGGTCACAAATTGAGGCGGGTGCCCCAAGGCCGTCGCCACCTGGTTGGTGAGCGCCGATCCGCCGTGGACGACCAACAGCGTTTCTCCCTGTTCCAGCAACGTCGCCACGTCGTCGGCAATGGCTGCGTAGTTTATGCCTTCGGCGCCGCCGATCTTGATTACGTGCATGGTCCGTTTGCTCCTTCCGTAAACCGATGTTGGCTGCTATACAGGATGCAAGCCGGGAAAAGTAAGACCCGCCCTTTCGTCCCATCCC
>CAZHBM010000442.1:396-3084 GCA_964529945.1 uncultured Anaerolineales bacterium
ACGTTCATCGACTGCACGGCGCTGCCGGCCGCGCCCTTCATCAGGTTGTCCAGCGCCGACATCACCACGACCCGGTTCGAGCCGGTATCCACCTCAAACCCGATGTCGCAATAGTTGGACCCGGCCAACAGTTTCGGCTCCGGGTAACGGTGAATTCCGACACTGCTCTTAACCAACCGCACGAACGGCTCTGATTTGTAGGCCGGCCGGTAAACCTTCCAAATATCCTTGTCCTGCACCTCTTCGTTCAAGAAACAATGGCAGGTCGCCAGAACGCCGCGCACCAGTTCGACCGACGTCACCGAAAAATACAGATCGAACCCCTCGCCCAGCGCCTGTTTCACTTCGGCCTGGTGGCGGTGGCCGGTCGGCTTGAACGAGCGCACGGCGCCACTACGTTCCGGGTGATGCGAGCTGGCACTGGGTTGGGCGCCGGCCTCGGACGACCCGACTTTCAGGTCGACAACCGCCTCTTTCAGCAGGCCGGCGTCGGCCAACGGGGCCAGGGCCAGGATGGTAGCCGTGGCGTTGCAGCCAACACCGCTGGCATAGCGGGCGCCGGTCAGCTGCGAGCGTTGCCGTTCGGGCAGTCCATAGACGAAACGATCGAGCCATTCGGGCGCGGGATGTGGGCCACCATACCAGGTTGCATAGTCTTCCGCGTCGCGCAGCCGGAAGTCGGCCGAGCAATCCACAATCCGTTCCGCTGCAGTCGCATAGCGGTCGATGGCCATCGCTGCCTGCCCGTGCGGCATCGCCAGGAACAAGATGTCGGTCGGTTCCAGCACGTCGGGATGGATGAATTGTTGCGCGGTAACACTTCGCAGGTTGGGGTGAACGGTGTACACATAACGCCCCGCCTGGCTGGCGGAAGTGATTTGATGGAGCTCCACATTGGGATGGAACAACAGCAGCCGCAGCAGCTCGCCACCGACGTAGCCGCTGCCCCCCACGATGCTGACGCGCAACTTGTTGGGTACGGGCATACAATCCTCCATTTTCAAAACCATCGATTTCCGGCAGTAGCCTCTTTGTCGAGCATCAACACGAGCTACAAACAAGAATCGGCAGCCAAAGCATCACTCCTTAGTGCGGCTTGGCTACCGAAACCACGTAGTCGACGATCTTGCCTGGTATGTCGACGCCGGTCGTATCGATACTGTTGCGGAATTCTGTGGTGTGGTTTATTTCATTGACCAGCAGGCGGCCGTCGTCGGTTTCCAAAATGTCGACCGCCAGCACGCCCCCACCAACTGCCTGGGCCGCCGCCACCGAAAGGGCGTTGATCTCGGGGGTCACCGGGCAATTGGCGGCTCGCCCGCCACGGGCGGTGTTGGTGATCCAGTGATCCGAATAACGATAAATGGCGGCAATCGTCTCATCTCCGATGACGAAGGCACGGATGTCGCGGGCAGGTTTGGCCACATACTCCTGGATGTAGAAGATGTGGTGTTGGTAGTTCCCAAGGACCTGCTTGTGCTCCAAAATCGATTCTGCCGCCTGGCGATCGTTGATCTTGCTCAGAAGCCGTCCCCAGGAGCCGACCGCCGGCTTGAGAACGACCGGATAGCCCAACGTCTCAATCGCTTCAAGGGCCGAATCGGGGGTAAACGCTACCATCACCCGAGGTGTGGCTACGCCGCGTGCAATCAACGCCGAGCTGGTGGCGATTTTGTCGCCGCACAAGGCCACGACGTCTGCCGTGTTGACCGTGGTGACGCCCCAGTCGTTCAAGATCCGCAGCGCAATACCGGCCCTGGACTGCGTCACACAACGTTCGAGCACCGCGTCGTAGCGACGCCATTTCTCGGCGGTATCCTTGCCGTCGGCTGCGTCCGGATGGAATACGTTCAAGTCGAAGATGATCTGGCGATCGTCGATAACGTCGATGGGCACATGCTTGGCTTCAAAGGCCTGCAACAGAAGCTTTTCTTCGACCCTGATGCGGTCGGTCAGCACCGCCAGTCGTGGCCCGTCGGCAGCGTCAACATCCGGCATTTTGCTATTCTCCCCAGTCCTCTTCTTCTTCCGGGGCCAGTTCAAGCGCTACCGGATTAAGATTGACAACTTCGAGCTCGGCGCCGCACTCAGGGCATTGAATGATCTCGCCCAGCAGCGTTTCCTCGCACAACGGGATATCGGCAGCACATTCTGGACAGGTGGCAGTCATGGTTGTCATTTTGTCTACGTCTCCTCTTGTTTCTCAGTTAGGAAGTATTCTGTACACAAACAAAAAAACCGGCACTCCTGTGATTGGGTCTGGAGTACCGGCTCAGCCTCGTTGGTTGCAGCCAACACAATTATCCAGACCCAGGGTCCGGCTTCTTGGCGGCCTTCTTTTTATTGTCTACCCACAGAACGTAAAAACTCATTTACCTGCTCCGCAGCGAAAAATCACGCGGTCAAAAACCTAAGCCAGTATGCCACAGCTCAGTCTCCCTGTCAAACTGGCCTGGCAAGAACCGTCCCGAAGAAGGACGAATACCCACGTAGGTACCCTTCGTTCACCGAAAGTGACAACCTGCGCGCTTGGGAGTAGAATATACAGCCTGTCAGCCACAAGAATGGCAAGGAGGCGACCGTGAACGAGGATCCCGACGCCCGTTATCATCCGACAATCCGCGACATGCCTGCCGGCGAGCGCCCCCGCGAACGTCTGGAGCACTATGGCCCGGGCGCTCTTTCCAA
>CAZHBM010000443.1:0-3083 GCA_964529945.1 uncultured Anaerolineales bacterium
CTGCATAATCTCGTCCCGTACCGACTGAGGCCAGCGCGGATAAAAGTCAGAATCGATAAACCAGTCATATTTACACAAATCACCCACCTGATCAGGACGGGTGAAGACATCGTACACGTCGGCGACGGCCGGCGGTGCCTCGATTTTTTTGTCGGTATACAAATACAGCGTATAGGGCCAGGATTCGTTACTCAAGACTCGTTGACCCATTTGCATATGTGGCAACAGATACGCGACAGTCGGGCGCACGTCCGGCCAGGCGTAATTGAACTGCTGCCACTGAGTGTATCCCAGACCGGCCAATGCCGCAACCGTCGCTACAACGGCCGCCCGCCGACCCCAGTACCGCCACATGCGATCCAGAGCCAGCCCAACTAACGGAAACGCAAACAGGAAGCCGAAGACCACGTGTTTGCTCAAACCCAGCAGATAACCCGAACGAATGTGGTATAGGGGCCAGATGAACAGGGACAACAAGAGCACCGTTGCCACCGGGCGCTGATCCCTGGCCGCAACCCAACCGATCAAAGCCAAGACAAGCGGCGCCAGGCTGAAATACAAGACACTGTACCACACCATCTGCAGTGTCGCGTCAAACGTCAGCTTTGGCGCCAATACTTCGGCCAGACCGCCCAATTGGGCCCGGGCCGGCATGTAAAAAGCCAAGACCAGGGCACCGGTGACGAAGGCAAACAATCCCAAGTCGAGGAGAGCCTTTTGCCTGCGCTGCAACCAGACAATGGCCCACAGGGGAAGCAGCATCAGACCTGTCGGGTATTTAGAGAAGAAAGCCAGGCCGTAAGCCAGGGCAGCTACGATCAGCCACAACCGATTGTCGGTTTTCGAGAGCTGCGTTACCGCCCAAAAGCTCACACCGATACCGGCCAACGCCGGCAGGTCATAGACGCTGAGACGCGCCAGCGCCAGCAACGGTGCGCTCAGAGCCAGGGCAACCGTCGTCCAGAAAGCAGTTCGACTGCCGAAAAGATTGCGCGCGGCCAGAAACACGGACACAAACGCTACTGCCGCCAGCACGGAGGCCAGGAAGCGCGCACCTATCAATCCACCGACCCGGAAAGCAGTCCCGGCCATAATTGGCCACAGCAACGACCCGCCGAACCAGGTCAGGTAACCATCACCGTAGCCGTGTCCCTCCAAAGTGCGCAAGCCAGAGGTGATATAGATACCCTCGTCAAAAAAGGGACCGTTATAGTTCAGAGTGGTCAGACACAAGACAAACCACAGGCCGATAATCAGCAGAGACAGCCAATCGTATTTCTTATCTGCAGGCACTGGGCTAATTGACCTCCATAACACAAATCAAACCAGATACTATTAGGAGACTTTTTCAACTTTAAGAAGGTTGGTCGTGCCGGGCACCCACAATGGAATACCGGCCATCACCACTACCGTGTCATCCGATTGTGCCAGTCCGGCAGATTGTGCCTGCCTGACGGCTTCGGCCGTCATTTCGTTGATGTCTTGCACCTCGTCACTGAACACAGATTCAACTCCCCAACTGAGACAAAGATGACGCTGGGTAACTTGGGAAGGGGTCAGCGCCAGAATAGGTGCCGGCGGTCGATGGCGGCACAGACGCCGAGCCGTGCTGCCCGATTGTGTGAGCGTGACAATGGCCGCCGCATTCAATCGGCAGGCAGCCACGTGCCCCAGGTAGGCAATGGTTGAATCAACACTGCCGGCCGATGGCAACTCGGGCGGGCGGGCGACCGTCTTCTCGACCCACGCTGCTTCGGCTCGGGCGGCAATACTGGCCATCGTGGCGATACTTTGCACCGGATAGCGTCCAATGGCAGTTTCGCCTGAAAGCATGAGCGCGTCCGTCCCATCGAAGACAGCATTGGCCACATCGTTCGCCTCAGCCCGCGTCGGATGATCCTTGCTCACCATCGACTCCAACATCTGAGTGGCTGTGATCACCGGCACCGCCGCCTGGCGGCAACGGGCAATAATCTGTTTCTGCGCCACCGGCATTTCCTGAAAACTCATTTCGAGCGCCAGGTCGCCGCGCGCGACCATCACGCCGTAAGCCTCCTGAACAATGGCGTCGAGGTCGTCCAGCGCTCCGCGTTTCTCAATCTTGGCTATCACTGGGATTTGCGCACCTTTTGCCAGCAACAGCTCCTTAAGGCTACGTACATCCTCGACCGACTGGACGAAGGATAAAGCCAGGAAGTCGATGCTTTGCTGGATGGCGAAGTCTACATCTAACTCGTCCTTGTCTGTGACCGACGGCAGGCTGACTCGAATTCCGGGCAGATTGATCCCGCGACGGCTGGATACCTCGCCGCCTTCTTCAACCACACAGTGGATATCCCCGTCCGGGGATAGCTCTTGCACCCGCATTTCCACGTCGCCGTCATCGATCAGCAAGCGGCCCCCGGGCGCCAGGTCGCGCGCCAACTCCGGAAACGAAATTGAAATGCGGTTCGCGTTGCCCAACATCTGTTCCGGCGTCAGGACCACCTTCTGCCCAGGCTCCAACGTGATGGTCCCATTGTCCATTTCACCTACCCGAATGCGCGGGCCGCGCAAGTCGCCCATAATCGCGACCGGTAGTCCCAGTTCCTGGCTCACATCCCGCACGTGCCGGATGACGGCGGCGTGACCCTCGTAATTTCCGTGCGAGAAATTCAGTCGCACCACATCCATTCCGGCCAGGACCATACGCCGTAGAACGTCGCGGTCGGAACTGGCCGGCCCAATGGTGGCCACGATCTTGGTCCGCTTGTGCGGTGACTTACCAGGAATACGAAAGTTCATCGAGACCTCTCTCCGCTTTTCATCCATTTTATACTGGCCTGGATTGCCAACGTGCCATTGTCATCCGCAATCTCTCCTCTAAGTTTAATCCATTACGCCAGGATTTCAAGCAAGGTCGAACGACGGGCTTGATGACAGCTTTATCCTTTTCGCGCCCAAACGGTTATTCCCTGCCGGCCGTACTTTGCACGTTTACCCGGATGTCCTTATAGTTGTGGGAAAATGATTGTTGACTGTGCAGCACCACATACCCCTAGGGGGTATGTTATCCTTTAGCAAGAAAGGACAACGGAAGATGG
>CAZHBM010000444.1:0-3081 GCA_964529945.1 uncultured Anaerolineales bacterium
TAGAATACCTTCCAACCACAAATAATGATACATAGATAATACCGGCCGCCGGCTGACGCGGTTCTCAATCAAGAAAATGGGATACACCCTGCCTTCAAAAAGGGGTTGACAAACGCCGGAGAATGTGATATAGTTTTTGCCAAGTTACAGGTGAATAATTAAAGACTGTGATCGGGAAGTAGTACTCGGTAAGGCGGCATCCAGAGAGCCGGCGGTTGGTGAAAGTCCGGTATGTGCGCAACGAGGAATGGGCCCGGGAGTTGTGCCCCAAAAGCATTTGTTCGTAAGTAGGCGGCGCCGGAGACTCTACCGTTATCTGAGAGCCGGGTATCAAGTTGTGATGTCCATGTTGGACCACGACGGCGTACCTGTGGAGTGAGACTGGCTGACGAATGGGAATTTGCCTCGTATGTTTCATACGGGGTTTTTTGTTTCCAGGCAGGTGCGTGCAGGCCGGTCTAAGTGAGGTGGCACCACGCGAGTGGCTTACTAGCCCTTTCGTCCTCAGGTTCCGAAATGGAACGCGAGGACGAAAGGGCTTTTTTGTTGCTGTGTTTGGCAGTCAAATTCGACTATAAGATATCGAAAAGGGAGGAAACATCATGGATCGCTATAAAATTCAACTCGAGGAAAAGGACATCCCAAAGACGTGGTACAACATTATCCCCGACCTGCCCGTGCCGGCGCCGCCGGTGTTGCACCCGGCCACCCACCAACCGGTCACACCCGATGATTTGATCCCACTTTTCCCAATGGCACTCATTCAGCAAGAGGTGAGCCCGGATCGTTACATTGAGATACCTGATCCGGTACGCGAAATGTATAAGCTGTACCGACCCAGCCCGCTGATCCGGGCGCATCGACTGGAAAAAGCGCTCGATACGCCGGCGCGCATCTATTACAAATACGAAGGGGTCAGCCCGGCCGGGAGCCACAAGCTGAACACGGCCATCGCCCAGGCGTTCTACAACAAGCAGGAAGGCGTCAAGAAGCTGTCAACGGAGACCGGTGCCGGGCAATGGGGAACTGCGCTATCCATGGCCGGCAACTTCTTTGGCCTGGACGTTGAGGTGTTCATGGTAAGGGTCAGCTACGACCAGAAACCCTATCGGCGCGTCATTATGCAGGTGTTCGGAGCCGAGGTCCATCCCAGTCCTTCCAACTTGACCGCGGCCGGCCGGGCGATATTGGCCGAAGATCCCGACACCAGTGGAAGCCTGGGAATGGCCATCAGTGAGGCGGTCGAGATAGCCGCCACGAGCGGTGGCACGATCAAGTACAGCCTGGGGTCGGTGCTCAATCACGTTTTGCTGCACCAGACCATCGTAGGCGAAGAGGCGATGAAGCAGTTTGAGATCGCCGACGATTATCCCGACGTGCTCATCGGCTGCGTTGGGGGAGGCTCCAACTTCGCGGGCTTCGCCTTCCCCTTCATGCGCGACCGGCTGGCCGGCAAGACCGAGACCCGCTTCCAGGCCATCGAGCCGACCGCCTGCCCGACGCTTACGCGAGGCCTGTATGCCTACGACTTCGGCGACACGGCTCACCTGACGCCCCTGGTCAAAATGCATACGCTGGGCCACACCTTCGTTCCGGCCGGCATTCACGCCGGTGGGCTGCGCTATCACGGTATGGCGCCCTTGTTGTGTGTCCTGGTAGATAGCGGCCACATCGACCCGGTGGCCTATCCCCAGAACAAGGTGTTTGAGGCGGCCATCCAATTCGCCCGCGCCGAGGGCATTGTGGTGGCTCCAGAATCCGCCCACGCAGTCCGGGCGGCAATCGACGAGGCCTTGCGAGCCAAGGAAGAGGGCGTGTCGCGTTGCGTGGCCTTCAATTTGAGCGGTCACGGCTATTTCGACCTGTCGGCCTACGAGAACTACCTGAGCGGCCATCTGGTCGATTTCGCGCATTCGGAAGATGCGCTCAAGGCATCGCTGTCCCGGTTGCCGGACGTGACGTTCTAGCAAGGACGCTTTGTGCAGTAGCGGTGGGGCGCGTTGTTAGAATGCGTGCCGCTCGCCAATACAAATAGCTGTTGCAGAGTTCGGGAGCCGGTGCGCCCTTGGGGTGTGCCGGTTCCCGCGTGTCCTCCTGTTACCGGCTGCCAGTCAGTCGAGACGCGTCGCCGGTCTCGCTAATGGCTCACCGCCGGGTCATTTTTCGACCAGATAGCGCACCCACACGTGCCCATTGCCCTCCACGTGGGTTGACAGCAGGTGCAGCCGGACCGGCCATTCGTCTGCTGCCAGCGATGGGCCACCAAACAAACCGGGTGTGGCGCTGCCACCGATTATCGCCGGAAAGAACTCAACGTTTACCTCGTCCACCAGCCCTGATCGTATCAGCGCTCCGTTCAGTCTGCCGGCCCCCTGGGCCAGAACACAATCGACACCCAGATGGCGGTGCATCTTCTCGAGCGCCTGTGTGAGATCCACCTTGTCGAGACCGGCCACCAGGTAAGGTATGTGCTCCCGCTGCAGGTAGGCCAGGTAATCGGCAGGGGTGCCGTTGCAGACCAGTACCAGCAAATGCCAGCCTGCAAAATCCTCTCCCGGCCATTCCTTATACATCCAACGAATGCGACCACGACCATCGACGATGGTGAACCAACCTCGCCTCCCGGCGGCGGTCGTGATTTCCGGCGGCAGATAATCCTGATAAAGATCTGAAATAACTCCGTCATAGGCGCGTAGGGGCGCAGGTCGTTCATCTTCCAGGATCAGGGAGCCGCTGCCCTCAAGCATGGCCGTCGGCAGGTGAGTGGCCTTCAGCCACTGGTAGCTGCTGCCTGGCGTGCTGCCGGCCAGTGCTTCCCAACGCGGATCACCGAAAAGCAGCAGCGTGTCGGGAGACAGGGTGATCTTGCCGTCAACTGAAGCCAATCCATACGTTACCACTTTGGGGCGTTTCGGAATCATAAGTCCCTCCTGTAGCGGGGGGCCGTTTCGGCCACAGAAATCTGGGGTCGATGAGGCATTGTCCTGATGCACAATCGTCCTCCGTTCAGACCGCAACTTCTTGGAGTCTGATTCTACCCGGTATGGATTGGGGCGACAAACAAAACCTTTCGGCACGGAA
>CAZHBM010000445.1:0-3060 GCA_964529945.1 uncultured Anaerolineales bacterium
GTCTAGCCTCTGACCGCTCAACGGAGATTGAGGGCAAGGAGAACGACTGTGAACCTGCGCTTCGTTGCCAGGAGCCTGTTGCTGGCCATTCCGGTTGCTCTCCTGCTGGCGGTCGCCGGCCTGCTGATCCTCCACGCGCCATCCTTTTTCGGCCCGCTCCCCGACCCAACCCCACCACCGCCGGCAATCAGCGTGCCGGGCAGGCCGATGCCCGAGGGCTGGGTCGTGGCTCAGGAATGGGTCACCGCAACGGACGGGACGCCAAACATGGTCGGCTGCGGATTTTTCCTGGCCGCCGGAGAGAAAAGGCAAGTGGCCGTCACCACCGCCCACAGCCTCAACCTGGAAGGCGGCTTGCCGGACCTGGCCTTTCGTTTTCCCGACCG
This sequence comes from uncultured Anaerolineales bacterium, assembly GCA_964529945.1. GTDB lineage: Bacteria > Chloroflexota > Anaerolineae > 4572-78 > NAK82 > CAZHBM01. Next base: position 387 of record CAZHBM010000445.1, read on the forward strand.
GCCCGAAAGCCGGATAGATTTTGAAGGCCTGGCCGGGCCGCCCGGCCGCGCCCGCAGCGGGGAAGACCTGACTGTCGACTACCTGCTCCTGACCCCGGCCAGTGAACCTCCCGTCACCCAGGTGCTGACTCCCGACCCGCGCGGGCAGCCCCAGCCGGGAGAGCGGGTAACGCTCTACAAATGCTTTCCCGACGGAAACGGGCAGCCGCAACGGCTCGAGGGCACGGTGCAGCAGGTGACCGGCACCGGTTTCTGGGTGTTGATGGATCGCCCGGTTGCCTGGGGTGTGATGAACGGCAGCGGATCGCCGTTTGTCAGCAATCACAGCGGCCAGGTCGTGGGCATGCTCATTGCCGGCACCGTCCGCGGCGGCCATCCCTTTTTCGGCGCCCACCCGGTCGGGTCGCTGGTCGCGCTGGCGGCCATCGCCGAACCGGCATCGGGTGTCGAGGAGGCCTGTTCTGACCTGTCGGCGACGACCGAACTGGATCTGACCGTCGCGCCCCTGAGCCAGGGCCGGTACGAGCTGCAAATCTCGCTGCTCAACCAGGCAACGCGTGTCCTGTTCTTGCCCGTTTGCGGACCGTGGGAAGTGAGCCGAGAAAGCGACCCTTCGCGGCCGGTATGGTTGACTGCCTGCGAGATAGACTACCTGGGTTATCAGGTGAAGCCGGGTCAAGTCTTTTCCGATCAACTGTCCCTTGAGCTGGAACCGGGTAGATACCAGGTGCGCACCACTGCCTTTAGCGACTGCGAACTGCCGCCGCCGAAGGAAGTCAGTTCCTCAGAGACCTATTTCGGCCCATTTGAAGCCTGCGGCTGCCGCCAGGAACTTCTGTCGGCAGCGTTCGAGATAGCCAACTAGCCGGCAAAAATTGTCTTTTGTCTACAGCCGGTCACGGTGGTAAAATTGGCGGGCAGAGCCGGTGGTTACGTTGCCGACCGCCCTACTTCGATGCCTTCATGCAACCGGTGCCCACAGCTCTTCACCCCAATTAGCGCGAAATTAACACAGCTATCCCTGGATAAGACGACCACTTACCATCTTCATTTGCTTTGCTGAAAGGAGTGACCATTGAGCGTATTAGGGATCGACCTGGGTACCACGGGCTGCAAAGCCGGTGCAATCAACTGCGATGGCCAGTTTCTGTCCATGGCATACCGGGAATACGAGACTCTCCGCCCCCAGCCGGGTTGGGCCGAATTGGACAGCCAAGACGTCTGGAACAAGGTCAAAGAAGTCATCCAGGAGGTCGCCGCGGCCACCAAGCAGGATCCTATCACGGCCGTGGCTGCGTCCTCAATGGGTGAAGCGATGACGCCGGTCTCGGCCAGGCGTCAGATTCTGGGAAACTGCCTGCTGGGTTTCGACGCCCGCGGCGAAGAATACGTGTCCCAGCTGGCGCTTAACCCGGGACGCGACCGCCTGCATGAGCTGAACGGCAACATTTTGGGCGGCGCTTACGCCGCGCCGAAATTGGAGTGGCTGCGCGATAACCGCCCGCAGTTGTTTGAAGAGGCTTATTGTTTCCTGCTGTGGGGCGGTATGGTGGGCTATATGCTGGGTGGTCAGGCGACGACGGACCGGTCGCTGGCCAACCGCACGCTGTTGCTGGACCTGCACACCGGCGACTGGTCGCCCGAGCTGCTGGCGGCGGCGGGTTTACCACGCGACAAGCTGCCTAAGGTCGTCAAGGCCGGCACCCTCATCGGCGAGGTGGAAGATGCCCTGGCCGACGAGTTGGGCATCGCCCGCAAAGCCAAAATTGTCGCCGGCGCTCACGATCAATGCTGCACCGCCTTGGGTGCCGGCGTGGTGCGCCCCGGGTTGGCCACCTACGGCATGGGCACCTTCATCACGGTGGCGCCGGTTTACGATACCATCCCCGACAGCCAGGCAATGCTGGCCAGCGGTATGAATGTGGAACATCACGCCGTAGACGGTCTATACGTCAGCTTCCTGTTCAATACCTCCGGCGGTTCGGTGCTGCGCTGGGTGCGCGACACAATGGCCAAACTGGACCGCGAACGCGCCGAGGCGCAGGGAATCGACATTTACGACCGGCTGCTTTCCGAAATGCCCGCCAACCCAACCGGGCTCATGGTCCTGCCCCATTTCGCGCCCTGCGGCCCGCCCACCTTTGATCCCAACTCGTCGGGCGTGATCGCCGGTCTGAAACTGGAAACCCGCCGCGGCGAGGTTACCAAGGGCATTCTCGAAGGGGTGACCTATTATTTCGCCGAGGGGTTGGACCTGCTGGCTCAGGCCGGATTGCAGGCCAACGAGTTCCGGGCAACGGGCGGTGGTGCAAAGTCCGACGCCTGGCTGCAATTGACGGCCGACATCTTGGGCCAGCCGATTGCCCGCCTGGCGGTCAACGAGTGCGGCGTGTTGGGTGCGGCCATCCTGGCCGGCGTGGGCAGCGGCGCCTTTGACTCACCGGTAGAAACGGCCGAGGCTTGTGTGGAGATCACCAACACTTTCGAGCCTTCGCCGGCGAAACACGAAATATACCTGCACAAGGTGGCCCAATACAAGCAGCTTTACCCGCTGCTCAAGGATTACCTTCACAGTCTGTAATCTTGTTCGAAAGCCACAGCGGCCGGGAAGAAATGGCGCGATTGGTGTCTTCCCCGGCCCATCGGAGCCAGGAGGGTAACCGGCAGGTTCGAC
>CAZHBM010000446.1:0-3028 GCA_964529945.1 uncultured Anaerolineales bacterium
AATGTCGCATACCCCAGGGACGGAAATCGGCCCAACCTAGACTCCGGAGGCAGACTGTATGTCACGCAGGCATTGGGCGCTGGTCGTGGTTTTGGTTCTGATAAATTATATCGTTTTCGCTTCGCTCATCAGCGTTGTGTTTGGTGGACGGCGTGCGGCGTCGTCCCACGTCACTCGCACGCCTTTGCCCACATTCTCACCGATGCCTTCACCGACGCCGATTGTCGTTGTGCCGACCGATACACCCGTTCCAACCGACACGGCGACGCCGTTACCGGCCGACACACCCACTCCGGCGCCGACAGCGCCGGCGGCCACACCCACGCCGGCCATCACTGGACCGTACACCAAAATTGATGCGACATTGAATGTGCGTTCCGGCCCCGGTACCGATTATGCCAAGGTTGGGTCTTTGCCGGCCAATGCGATGGTCGAGATCACCGGGCGCAACAGTGATAGCACCTGGTGGCAGATCTCTTTCGACGGTGCACCGGGCGGTCTGGCCTGGATTTCCAGCGACTACGGAACGGCCTACAACATCGAAGCGGTGCCGTTGGTCGAGGCGCCGCCGCCGCCCGCACCGACGGCCGCGCCAACAGCGGTGCCTGCCGAACCTACCCCGGCGCCTGAGCCGACCCAGCCGCAGTATCAGTTCTCGCCGGCGGCCTGGTATGCCGGCGAGCCAAACGCGGCCATTGGGCGTTTTTATGGGCACATCAAAGACGGCGCAACGGGGGCAATGGTCAACGGCTATTCTATCCGGGCGACCTGCGGCGATTTCGCCGTGCTTTCCTTCCCCAGCGGCCCTAGCGGCGTGGCCCCCGATTGGGAGCCGGGCTGGTACGACATTGTCATCCCAAATCCGGTGTCCTGCAACTGGACGCTGCAGGTGGTTGAATATCAGTGTGGCGGCTCCGGCTTCAATGCCCAGTGCAACCAGTTCAACCCGCTGTCCGAAGCGGTGCCTGTGTCGACGAACGTGGAAGCCGGGCAGACAATCGTGGTGGCCGATTGGGTCAAAAACTGGTGATTCATCGCCGATCCCTTTCCATAGCCGATAGAGTCCGCGTCTCCTGGCATGGGCTGCACCGAACGAGAGAATCATGACCATCCAAGCCAAAATTGAGCGCGTTGAACTGTACCATCTGGCTATGCCCCTGGTTCACCCTTTTGAAACCAGCTTCGGCCGGCAATCCATCCGGCCGTGTATTCTGGTGGCTGTGTATTCTGAAGGCGTGGTCGGATGGGGTGAATGCACCGTCGACGACGGTCCCTGGTACGCGTACGAGACGATTGACACCGCCTGGCACATACTGCGTGACATCCTGATTCCCAGAATCCTGGGGCAGCGGGTGAGTTCACCTCAAGACGTTGTGGTCGCGTTCGCGCCCGTCAGAGGACACGAGATGGCGCGGGCTTGCCTGGAGAATGCAGTCTGGGACCTGCTGGCCCGCGGACAGGGAGTCTCGCTGGCGCAGATGATCGGCGGCGAACGTGAACGCGTACCGGTTGGGGTGAGCGTCGGCATCGAGCCGGCGGTGGAGACGTTGTGCCAACGGGTTGAAGCCCATCTGGCTGAGGGCTACGGCCGCGTCAAACTCAAGATCAAGCCTGGCTGGGACCTGGTCCCGGTGCAGGCCGTACGCACGCGCTGGCCGGATTTGAAGTTACAGGTAGATGCCAATTCGGCTTACTCAGCGGAGGAAACGCCGCTGTTCAAGGAAATGGATCAGCTTGACCTGCTGCTCATCGAGCAGCCGCTGGATCACGACGACATCGTTGACCATGCCCGATTGCAGGCCGAGTTGAAGACGCCCATTTGTCTGGATGAGAGCATCCATTCAGCCTTGCACGCGCGCTGGGCGCTTGACATCGACGCCTGCCGGGTGATCAACATCAAGGTGACGCGTGTGGGCGGTTTGACGGCTGCCAAGGCGATCCACGATCTGTGTGCCCAACGGAATATCCCCGTTTGGTGCGGTGGCATGCTGGAGACCAACGTCGGCCGGGCCACCAACCTGGCTCTGGCCAGCTTGCCCAACTTCCGATTGCCCGGGGATATTTCGGCTTCGGCGCGCTACTATGCGGAAGATATTGCCGAGCCGGGTTTCCAGCTCAATCCCGATTCAACCATCACGGTACCGGATGGCGCCGGCACCGGCGTCCACGTAGTGTCCGAGCGGTTGGACCGCTACCGCCTGCGCCATTACAGCACACGCACTGTCTGAACGGGCGTGCTGCTGGTCGGCAAACAAAAGCTGAGACGTAAGAGTCTCAGCTTTTTGTCTCTTTTATTCCAATCAAGCGACGGGTTACTTCTGAATAATCTCATGCAGTTGAGAACGAAGCTTGGTAATCTGGTCACTGATATCGCCCACTTTGTCGAACAGCTTGCTGTTGGCCGTGATGCCTTCGTTGATCAGGAAGGCCGCACTTTCAGACCGGCTCTTGGTCACTTCGGCCGCAACCAGCATATCCATATGGCGCAAAGCGTCGTCGTTGACACGCACCATCACCACGTTGCCGCGATCCTGCAGTGCCGTCGTCACCGCCCTACCCACCGACTCCACGGCCCCCTTCAGGGCCGCCGCGGACATCTTGGCTTCAGCCACCTTGGACGCCGCCGCTTCCTCTTGCTGTGGGGCTTCTTTTTCGACTGCCTTGGCCTCACCTTCGATTACCTTTTCCTGTGCCTTCTCCTGCGCCATTCTGTACCTCCTGGGATTCATTGCTACTGGTTGTTAGTAGATTACACGTAATATTGTAAGCCTGTTTGTGGGTATTGTCAATAGAAATTGCCTCGCCTCACTCACCGGTGCCGGATCGGGTGCCACCCCGTTTGGAGGCGGCGGGTATGTCCCAAAATTCTTGTTGGAGGAATTGGACCGAGCCAAGGCTTGACCGCCAGGCAGTCTCGTGAGTGACCGCTCACTTTATGTTTTGAGAAACGCACAGAATTGGGTAGTATCTTTTAGTATTTTGTGGGTGGAAAGCTCTCCACCCACAAAAAACTAAAAGAGATAGAACC
>CAZHBM010000447.1:0-3025 GCA_964529945.1 uncultured Anaerolineales bacterium
ACCCCCGCCATTTTATTCCCTTGACACCACCTTCCGACGAAGCTATCATCAGACCAGGCTGGCCTGTAACGTGTAAACGGGTTCTTCCTAGGTGATGACAATGTGATGGATAGGTTACCAGGAGGTGGGAATGTTATGGCGTGGATAGAGCTTGGGGATTATCTGATCTACCGGTTGCAGCAAGAAGGCGTCAATCACGTTTTCGGCGTGCCCGGCGACTACGTTTTGGGGCTGTTTGACAAATTGGCTCACAGCCCATTGCAGGTGGTGAATACCTGCGACGAGCAAGGGGCCGGCTTTGCCGCCGATGCCTATGCACGCCTGACCGGCCTGGGTGTAGCCGTGGTGACCTACGGCGTCGGCGGGCTGAAATTGGTCAACACCACCGCCGAGGCATACGCCGAAAAGACGCCGGTGTTGGTCATCAGCGGCGCCCCGGGCATTGAAGAACGGGCCCAAAATCCCGGCCTGCACCACAAGGTGCGTGCTTACGACACCCAGCGCCGAGTCTACGAACAGTTGACGGTGGCGACGGCCGACCTGAGCGATCCGCTGATGGCCGCAGCCGACATCGACCGGGTGCTGGAAGCTGTGCTGCACTACAAGCAGCCCGGCTACATCGAAGTGCCCAGGGATTTGGTGGGCACCCGTGTCAACGCGTCGCCTCAACAGCCGGCGCCGGCCGCAGTTCCTGATCCCCAGGTCTTGAACGAGTTCTTGCAGGAGGCCACAACCAGGATCAAAAAGGCCAAACAGCCGGTAATTCTCGTCGGAGCCGAAATGCGACGCCTAGGGCTTCAGGACAAGGTCCTCGAGTTCGCCGAAGACGCCAACATACCGTTGGCTGTGTCCATCCTCGGCAAGTCGGTCATTCCCGAGACGCACAGCCTCTACCTGGGCGTCTACGCCGGTGAATTGGGCAACCAGCAGGTGCGCGATTACGTGGAATCGAGCGACTGCCTGCTTTTGTTTGGAGTCTTTCTGACCGACGTCAACCTTGGGGTCTACACGGCCAACCTGGACGACACGAATTCCATTTACGTCGCCAACGACCAGGCACGCATTGGGCACCATCATTATCTTGGACTTTCAACCACGCGCGTGATGAACGAATTGGTGCAACTGAAATTTAATCGCTCACTGCCCGCCGACTTCCCCGGTCCCAGACGGGTGGAGGCGTTTGTGCTCAGCAATCCCGACGAAAAGCTTACGGTCAAGCGCCTGTTCAGCTACGTCAGCAATTTCGTCGACTGCAACACGATCGTGGTCGCCGACGTGGGCGATTCTCTGTTTGGTGCCACCGACCTGATCACCTGCAGCGAGGCTCAGTTCCTTTCGCCGGCCTACTACACCTCTCTGGGTTTCGCCGTGCCGGCCAGCATCGGCGCCCAGGCGGCCCGCCCGGACCTGCGCCCCCTCGTGTTGGTCGGCGACGGCGCCTTCCAGATGACCGGTTTGGAACTGTCCACCAGCGCCCGCTTCGGTCTCAATCCAATCGTGATCGTGCTCAACAACAGCGGTTACGGCACCGAGCGCCCCATGCAGGACGGCGCCTTCAACGACGTGCTTTCGTGGCATTACGACCGCCTGCCCGACCTGATCGGCGCCGGCAAGGGTTACCTGGTCAGGACCGAGGGTCAATTGGTCGAGGCGATGCAGGCGGCCCGGCAGAACAGCGCGACGTTTTCCATCATCAATGCAATCTTGGACCAAGACGACATCTCTCCCGCCTTGCAGCGCCTGACGAGCGGCCTGGGCAAAAGAATCCGCTGATCCGGGCCGGCACAGGCGGTGAAGGCCCCCAACGGTCGGGAGAGTGGTCAAGGAGTTTGTCTGCTGGCTGTTTCCTCCGCCAAAATGGGAAGCATCCACCAGGCGTTTTACAAAAAGGAGTCACCCAGTGAACAAGGAATACCACATTGCGCTTGGCCAGGGCGACATCGGTCGCTACGTGTTGCTCCCCGGAGACCCGGGAAGATGCGAGGAAATCGCCCAACACTTCGACGATGCCGCTTTCGTGGCCCAAAATCGCGAGTACACCACCTATCGCGGCACGCTGTTGGGCCGGCCGGTAGCCGTAACCTCAACCGGCATCGGGGGACCGTCAACCGCCATTGCCGTCGAGGAACTCAACCGTATCGGTGCCGACACGTTCATCCGCGTCGGCACGGCCGGAGGGGTGCACCCGTCGGTGCAACGCGGCGAGTTGATCGTCGCCACCGGAGCCGTCCGCGACGAAGGCACGTCGCGCCAATACGCACCGCTGGACTTCCCGGCCGTGGCCCATCCCGACGTTGTGGTCGCCCTGCGCGCCGCGGCGGCCGAGTCCGGAGGCAGGTTCCGCCTGGGCATCACGCACTCCAAAGATTCCTTTTACGGCGAGGTCGAGATGGAACGTATGCCTTGCCACGCCCAACTGGGGCAGCGTTGGGTCGCCTGGACCAGAATGGGCGTCCTGTGCTCAGAAATGGAAGCCGCCGCCCTGTTTGTCGTCTCCCAGTTTTTGGGCTGCCGGGCAGGCGCGATTATGCAGGTTATCAGCCCGGCGCCCCAGGTGACCACCGAGGCCGAACGTATGGAAGGTGAGTCGAATTGGCTCACCCAGGGGCACCCATCCACGGCGCCGGTTGTTGAGACCGCGGTGGCAGCGTTGAAGCAACTGATCCAAAATGATTTGCAGTCGGCCGGCTAGTCCCGGCAATTGGCGGATCCAGGGTCGGTGACGAGCGCCCGGCGCGTCAACCGTAATTGTCGCACATCCCGCTGTCCGGAGCCGACCCTGGATCCAGCACCGCCGATCACTGGCTATCTACAAAACGGACTGTAGGCCGAGCTGACCGCCGCCCGGGCCGCCTATTACACATTACACTGCCGCCAGACTTGACCGGCCTCGCCCTCGATGCCGGTCAACAGCTCTTGAGTGGGTTCCTCGGACGAAATATCCACACAGCCCTTCAGATGATCAGGCCGTTCCTCGCGGACCAGGATCAGGTCCCCGTCGTTAATGATATCTTCTTGCAAAGGC
>CAZHBM010000448.1:0-3017 GCA_964529945.1 uncultured Anaerolineales bacterium
CAGGTGCCGGGGCGTGGGGCTGATTTGAGCAGCCAGCAGGGGGGCAGAGATGATCCACATCAAGGCCCCCTGCAGCAAAAATACCTTGAAGAAGCTGTACCACCACCAGCGGTTACCACTTTCCTGTCGCCACTTCCGGTAACGAAAGTCTTCAGCCTTGCCCCAGTTGCGGTAAAGGATGTAGGCGGAAAGCCTCAAGCCCCAGATGGTTACCAGGACAGCCAGCAGCCATTTGCGGGGGCCGGCACCGGCCGGCGTCAGGAAGAAGGCCGTCCAGGCGACGAGCACGAAGCCGGCGCCCCAGAAAATGTCGACGATGCTCGAGTCGCGCAGAAGCAGACTGGCGATCCAGATGAGGGTCATGTACCCAAGGATGACCAACGCAATGATGGCCCAGATTGGCAAGAAGCTCATGAAGAAACCTCCTTGGCGGTGACACAGGCGAAGCCCAAGATGCCGGGGCCGATGTGGGCACCGATTACCGGCGTGACCTCAATTGTGTAAGACGGCTGCCCGGCGGGAAACAGATGCTGCAGGCGTCGCTGCAGGTCCTCGGCGCGATCAAGTGCGTCGGTGTGAACGACATAAAGCTGCTCCAGAGGGCCCAGTTCGGTCACCAATTGTTCCAGGCGCTGGATGGCCCGTTCCCGGGTACGGACCCGGTCCATTGCCGGTCGCCCAAGATGCATCTTCAGGATGGGTTTGATCTTGAGCCAGGTGCCCAGGCCGTAGGCGAAGCGTGACATACGACCGCTACGCCGGACGAACTCCAACGTATCCAGCGCAGCAAAGGTGTAACTGCGAGATCCCAAATCGGCCACCAGGTCGGTGATCTGCTCCACCGAGGCGCCGGCAGCGGCCGCCCTGGCCGCCTCGATGACCGCTAAGCCGGTGGTCAACGTGACCTGCCCGCCGTCGATGACCGAGACAGGCACAGATTCAACGCCCTGAGCCGCCAATCGGGCAACGTTGACCGTATTGCTGAGATTGGCGGAGATGTGAATCGACACAATACCGCTGGCACCTTGCTCGGCCAGGCTTTGGTAGGTCTCAACGAGGCGCCCCGGAGCGGGGGCGGACGTGGTGGGAGGCTCCGTCCAGCCGGGAAGGCGCTGGTAGAAATCGCGGTGAGTCATTTCCAGACCGTCGAGGTAGCTGTGACCGGCCACGTTGATGTAGAGCGGAACCACTGAAATATCGTACTGCTCGAGAACCGCCTGAGGCAGATCGCTGGCGCTATCGGTCACGATCTTGACCGTCATCAGTTGTCCTTTCTTCCAAGAGCCCGGCGCACCCGTTTAGGAGGCGTCACGAAAGGGACTGGTGGCCGGCATTATCGGGCCGTTTGGCGGCCCTCCACAGAAAAGAACCGCAGGCCGTTTTCGCGTAACAGCCGGCGGGCTAACGCCAACGCCTCATCCTCAGTCAAATAGCCGGCCAGAACTTTTTCGGTCAAAACCTGGGCGACGTTTTCGCGCGCCAAACGCGAATGGGCATAAGCCCCTTCGACGAAAGCGTAGTCGCCGCCAAAGGCAAAGATTTTGTTGGAGGGCACGGTCTCAATGTATTCGTGCAAGGCCTGGCGGGCGATCCATGGTGAGATGACGTGGACCCAGGCCAGATCGACGTAAGCGTTGGGGAAATTCTTACCCAGGGTCGCCATCTGGCTGTGATAGGGATAGCCGGCGTGGAACAAGTCGAAGCGCAGTTCACGGTATTCCATCAGCAGGTTGGCCAGGTGGAGCGGGTTGCTGTTTTCAACCCGGTTGCCGTTGCCTTCCTGCAAGCCGGTGTGAATCTGAACCGGCAATTCCAGTTCAACCGCCCGTTGCAGCAGGTAATGCATCAGGTAATCGTGCAACGGTTTGGCTTCCGGCCAGGATATGGGCGGTTTGTCCCTGCCCTGCTCAAATAACGAGCGGTAGCGTACCGGATGGCAGGCCAGGCGGTTGAATACCGACTCGGCGTCGGCATAGGTGGTCTTTTCGAAGAACAGCGAGCGTTCGTAGGCTACGGCTACCTTGATGCCGACCACCTTGGCGTCCAGCGCAATAGCCAGCGCGACGTCAATCGCCTCGAGCAACTGGTCCAGGCTGTGGATTGAAAGGCCGGTCTTTGCCTCCAGCGCGGCCAGGTCCAGACGGCTGGCGGGTAGGATATAGTCGTTCATGCGAATAACAGGCTCAAAGAAACGGCGGTCGATTTCGGCCAGAGGAGTCGCATCCCATTTTTCAAGCGGGTCCAAAATCGAGACCTGGATGTTGGCCCGCTCCTTGAGCACCTGATGGTACCAACCGGCGGTATTGGCGCGGGTAATCTTCTCCGACAGTTGTTGGTAGGTATTTTCGTTGATGTCCGGTATATCATACAGGTCGTGGGCCGCCAGAATCAAGGCCCGGCCGTAGGCAGTGGTGCGGATGTCGCGCCAGAAGGGGGCCAGGTCGGCCCAGCGTTCTTCGAGCGGCAGACGGGAATAGAACAGGCGCTGGAAGGTTTCTTCGGGCATACCGGCCGACACCAGATCGCTGCCGGCATACATCGAAAACCAGGCGAATAGGTCGATCTCCTGTTCGTTCCTCACGGCTTCACTGAGGAGATGTTCGTGGGTGTCGAAGAGGGGGATCATCTCGATCTCCGAGCGAAGACGGCGGTAAAGGTCAGTGTCTGTCATTAGGCTCTTCCTTTGCGTGAAACGGCGAGATGAGGCACAGGTTAGCGAGTATCCTGTTGCCGGACCGGAAATCGTGCCGGTCGTCTGATTGATTCCATGATAGCATAAAATTTGCACCCTGGCAACCGTCCATCCCAGGTTTTGCACGGTTTTTGCAACGTAGTGTGGTGAGGGGAAAGCCGACAAGTGCTGCAATGTGTTGAAAGTTGTTGACATAACATCACCATACTGGCCTTTGTATGAGTTGCACCGGCCATGGTATACTGGATTGTGGATGAAATGTGGCACTGCAGCAGCCGGACGGCGGATGTCCGGTGGCCTCGCTAGGAGCTTGCCGCCGACCGGC
>CAZHBM010000449.1:0-3015 GCA_964529945.1 uncultured Anaerolineales bacterium
GAGCCACCTGCACGTCGCCCGGCGTTACAACGGCGAGTGGATGGCCGCCGATGGCCCGGTGCCGTTCGTGCTCTCCGGTTGGCGGGCCGTCAACGGAACGGCGCCCTACGACGGGGAACTGGTCAAACTCGACCAGGTGCGTGAAGCCTGCGAGTGTTGGGACGACGTGGTCAACGGCATCGTTTCCGACAACCGGGTGCTTCAATAAGGCGGCTTCAGGGCGTATCCCTGGGTTGTTTGCCTCACGTCTGCGGCCCCCAGGGTAGCAGTTGGGACACGGGTACCGCCATTTCGACCATACTCAACATCTGATTGTCCACGAAAGTCACGTACTCTCTCTGGGGGCGGAATCCCATCTGCTGATAGAAGGCCCGTGCCGGTCCGTTCTGGCCGGCGACGGACGTCGAACACTGTACGATGTCTTCTGCCTGTAATTGCCTGGCCGCCGTCTGCAGCAGGCGTCGCCCCAGTCCCAGCCGTTGCCGGTCCGGATCGACGTACAATTGCACCAACCGGGCCTGGCCTGGCCCGTTTCGGGTGAAGTGGGCAAACCCGGCGACGGTTTTGCCCCGGGTTGCCACGAAGAACCAGCCGCCGTCGCTTTCAATGGCCTGCCGTAACGGCCGGCTGGCGTATTCCCGCTCCAAAGCGTATTGCTGGGCGTCCGCCGTCAGGATGTCCTGGTAGGCCTGGCGCCAGGCGCGCCGCGCCACGGCGGCGATGCCGGCCGCGTCGGCCGGCTCGGCCTTGCGGATCGCGTAAGCGGAACTCGATTTGTTCTTCACGACCTGTCTTACCTCTGGTTTGTTATTCCAAACGCACCCTGTCAGTATAGCATCCATTTAACGCCGGCGGTAAAGTAAGCCAGGGTGTATCCCAAATTCTTGTTGGAGGAATTGGACCCAGCCAAAGTTTGGCCGCTAGGCAGGCTCATGAGAGGCCGCTTCTACAGTGTTTGGGGAGGCGTGCAGAATCGGGTAGTTTTTTTTCTGTTTTGTGGGCGGAAGGCCTTCCACCCACAAAACAGAAAAAAGATGGGACACGCCCAGTAAGCCAACCGGATTTGACACCTGCACCAGGTTCGTAGTACCTTGAACCCGCCGGAGGCCATCTCTCCGGTGTTGGCCGAGACAAGCGTTTTACCCGGCGCGGTCGCAATGTGACACCGCGACCGCGCGGCAGGATTCTCGTTGGCGCAACCCGCGCCCCAGGAGAAGACCTGATGAAACCACCGGCTTTTTCCGTTTCACCCTGGCTGTACCCAATCGTCGCGTCGACGTTTCGCCCGGCGCCGGTGAATCGAGCCGTCCGGCAGTCTGTGAGCCCCTTCCCACGCCGCCGCCCGGCAATGCACCAGTCCGTTTGGCTTTGTCCCTGTTGTCCGGTTTTTTCTCCCGCCTTACCCATTCCAGGATATCCCACGATAAAATGCCTGGCCGGCTTGAAGCTGCAATTGCTCAACCTGTCGCCCGGGAAAAGTGAAAGGCAAAGCTATGGGCAATACGAGAGTACGCGTGGGGACGTGAAAGCACTTCGCTCAACATCGCATCCGGTTGGTTGGTAACACTTCCGGCCGGCACCCAAAGGGTGATTGTCGACGCCTGCCATGGCCGGAGTTTCTTGATCCGGTACCCGAGACAAGGGGCGGCCCAACAACCCGGCGAACGCCGATACAACCCAACCGAGCTTTCTCTTTTTTGGTGAGAGAGGATGGCTGCAAGTCCAAAGTCCTCCTCGAACACAGGCAGAGGAGGACAGACGTGGCTGTGAAGTTGATATGGTTCAATGTGCAACTTGCGTTGCTCCCCGTGTATGAGGGAACTGCCGGCAAGATCGTTCAAGAATTCCAGATTGAACTCGATGCGCGACCACATCTTCGAAACCCGCACGTGTTCTGGGAACAGGACAGGCACAGAATTATCATACAGTTTGAGATAGAAAGAGTGATGGCCGAACGTGTCGCCAATGAGGCAATGGAGGAGATGCACGAAGTCTCGTATGCGGTGTTGAGTCAGGTCAGGGGTATGCACCTGGAAGTATTGAATATCCAGCCTGCTGCCCAAAATTGAGTGGACTCACCCCGACTTGCGGTGCGTCGGACAACATACTTGTCTGGTCCCGTTGTCGGAAGCGGTGAAAAAGGTGATATTATGTTCGAGTATTTGCTATGATGAATGACGGAAAAACGAAACGGGAAGCCCGTATTACCGCGTTCGATGAGGCATCTAAACCAATCCTCGCAGAACTGACTGAAAGCGGCGTGAAGGTGAAAGATCTTTCGCAGTTGATCAACCAACCTATAGACTACCAGGGGGCCATTTCGATACTGCTCAAGTGGCTGCCGCTGGTTGACAACATAGATGTGAAGACAACGCTGGTGCGCGCGTTGACGGTCAAGTGGGCCCGGCCGGTGGCAGCACGCCCCTTGATTGAAGAGTACCTCAAAGCGCCGATGGACGAAACGGATATCAAATGGGCCATAGGCAATGCCCTATCCGTCGTGGCAGACGACGGCGTATTCGACGATGTGGTGGCAATCGCTCGCGACCGGAAACACGGGCGCACACGAGAGATGTTCGCCTTGGCGTTGGGAAACATGAAAGATCCACGCACTGTGGCAGTGTTGGTAGAGCTGTTGGACAATGAGGAAGTGGCCGGCCATGCGCTGGTAGCATTACGCAAGTTGGCACCGGTGGAGGCCAGGGAAGCGATTGAACGATTCGTGGATTTTCCCAAGACCTGGGTGCGGAACGAGGCCCAGCGCGCACTGGCCAAGATCGACAAGAAGATAGCCAGGCAAGCGGAGAAACGGTCTGACCGCAGCCAGTGAGGAGACGGTCGACACATGGGTCGAGTTGACCCAATATGGGCACCGGTCGTCGATGCAGAGGGTGCGGAGTAAGCAGTTTAATCTGTGCCATGTGGCTCGAGGTGATAGAACGATGGGCAAAAAGAGAGTGCGCGTGGGCGACGTGTTCGAGATACCCTTATCAGATGGTCGCAAGGGTTTCGGGC
>CAZHBM010000450.1:0-3007 GCA_964529945.1 uncultured Anaerolineales bacterium
GCCGGCAGGTGTGGCAAACGCCGCCTGGCGGGCGGCCTCGTCGTCGAACCAGAATACGGAAACGACATCGGCCGGCGCATTGGGATCGTCTTTGAGAACCACGCTCATTCGATAATGACGCATGCCGGGCAGTTTCTTGCCCAGCAGAGGATGCTCCTCGAATGCCCATTTTCGGAACTCTTCCAGGCTCATGCCCTCTTTGCGTTTCATCAGCGACACGACTTTTAACATAGCAGTACAACTCCTCTAATCTAAATATTAGCCGGCAGTTGCGGCCAATAGTCTACGACTGAAGTTTGGGCGATTTTTCCATCGCCCGCAGGATGTACTCGGGTGTAACCGGATACTGGGTCAAACGGACGCCGATGGCGTCGGACACGGCGTTGATGATGGCCGGGATAGGCGAATTGGCCGTCATCTCACCGATTCCCTTGACGCCGTAAGGCCCATTGGACGACGGGTATTCCAGGATGACGCTCTCGATCTCGGGCAACTCGGCCGGGCCGGGGATCACGTATTCGCTCCAATCGCCGGGCGCGTACTCGGGACTGGGGTAGTACGGGGCGGTAGTCTCGTACAGGGCGTGCGACATGCCCATAAACGAGCCGCCGCCGATTTGCCCCTTGACCAGAGCCGGGTTGACCGCGCGCCCCACCTCGTAGGCACTCTTGATGCTGAGCACGTTTACCTGCCCGGTTTCGGTGTCGACTTCCACCTCGGCCACGGTGCAAGCGTGGGCTTCGGTCGAATCGGGGTCCATCTTGCCCGTTTCGGGATCGACGTCACTCTTGGGCTTGATGTAAATACCGCGGCCGGATACGGTCTTTCCGTACTTGAAGTGGGCCGCCAGGGCCAGGTTGACGATGTTTATCGAACGGTCGGGCGAACCTTTCACGAAGATGTTGCCCTGGCCGTCGGTTTCCAGGTCGTCCGGGCTGACCTCCAACTCATCAGCCGCCACTTCCATCATTGCCTTGCGGGCTTCCTTGGCGGCCATGATGACGGCGTTGCCCACCCGGTGGGTGGCCCGGCTGGCGAAGGTACCCATACAGTGCGGCCCCGTGTCGGTGTCGGCGGTGTTGACGATGACGTTTTCGAAGGGCATCCCCAGGGTTTCGGCTCCGATCTGGGCAATGACGGTCTTCAGCCCCTGCCCCAAATCGCTGCTCGCCAGCGAGATGATGAACGTGCCCGTGGTGGTAGAGTGTATGAGCGCCTGGCTGGGGTCACCACCCAGGTTCATACCCGTTGGATAGTTTACCGCTGCAATTCCGGTTCCTCTTAGTATGGCCATCTTATTTCTTCTCCCTATCCCACGAATTCATGGCCAGCAGTCTATCGGGCAGTTTGTGCCCGACAAGTTCTGCTGCAGCCTTCATCGCCTCGATAAAGGTCACGTCCTCAGCAATCTTCTGGTGGGGCTTCATGTCGCCGTTACGGTAGGCGTTGATGAAGCGGATCTCCCACGAGTCCATGCCGACCGTCTCGGCGATCTTCTCCATCTGCACCTCCAAGGCGAAAGAAGCCGGCGTCACGCCGAAACCGCGCATCGCACTGGCCGGGTGATGGTTGGTGTAGACGCAGTAGGCGTCGATGGAAACGTTGGGAATGGCGTACGGGCCAGCCACGTTAGCGGCGTGTTTGGTGACCGCGTAGGGCGTATGCCGGTTGTATGCGCCCGAATCGGCGTAAGTGGTGATCTTGCGGGCGATGATGCGCCCGTCCTTCATCACGCCGTCCTTGAAGTGCATTCGCCAACCGCTGCGGGTGGAAGAAACGTGCATTTCCTCTTCCCGGGTGTATTTGTATTTTACCGGCCGGCCGGTTTTCATCGCACCCAGAATGGCGGCCGGCTCGACGATCACATCGACCTTGCCCCCGTATCCGCCGCCAACGGTGCCGCCGACAAAGTGAAGCTTGTTGAAGGGCATCCCCAAGATTATGGCGGTGTTATCCAGCGTGAAGTACAGCGCCTGGGTGTTGGTATAAACGGTGTAGCGCTCATTGGGTTCGGGTTTGACGACGCAGGCGGTGGTCTCGGTCGGCGCGTGTTCGGTCGGGAAGCAGTTGTAGGTCTCCTCGATGATGTAATCGGCCTCGGCAAAGCCTTTTTCCACGTCGCCCAGGCGCACCCGCCGGCATTCGTGACCTTCGTAGACGAAATAGTTGGTTCCCGAGCCCCACGGTTTGATGACCGGCGCATCGGGGGCCAACGCTTCCTCGACGTCGAAAATGGGCGTCAACTCTTCCAGGTCCAACTTGACCTTGGACACCGCCTCATTGGCCGCCTCTTCGGACTCGGCCAGGATGGCGACGATGGGTTCACCTTTGTACAAGACCTTCTGCTCGGCCAGGACGTGCTCCTCGTCGGGGCCAACGCCGATCAGGGACAGAATGGTGTACATGTTCTTGGGAACGTCTTCACTGGTCAACGCACGCACGAACCCGGGCACTTTCTCGGCCTCGGACAGATCGAAGCCTTTCAGGTTGCCGTGGTGGATAGGGCTGCGGACCATCTTCAGGTACAGCATGTCGCTGAAGTGAATGTCGTCCGCGTAGACTGTCTTGCCCGTTACGTGTCCCCACCCATCGCGCCGGTATACTGATTGACCAACTACGTTCAGTTTATCATCGGATCCACTCATGGTTCCAGTCTCCTTCCTCGACTAACTGTCACTTAGCCGGCGAGCAGCATCCTGAGCTGCGACAATGATCGGTTCGTAACCGGTGCAGCGGCAGATGTTCCCGGATATGGCCTCAACGACATCTTCCCGGGTGGGATTGGGGTTGCGGTCCAGAAGCGCCTTGATGACCATAATCATGCCCGGTGTACAATAGCCACACTGGGTAGCGTAATTCTCGTAGATTGCTGCCTGGATGGGATGCAAGCCCTCCTCGGGGGTGATGCCCTCCAGCGTGACTACGTGCCGGTTCTCGACGTCTTCAGCCGGCAGCAGGCACGACAGCACGGGCTCGCCGTCGAGCAGCACGGTGCAGCTGCCGCAGC
>CAZHBM010000451.1:0-2998 GCA_964529945.1 uncultured Anaerolineales bacterium
CACCGCCAAGTCCATCGTAGTTGTGGACAAAAACGTCGTTGATGCTGCTGAGATCGCTTTGCCACACCCAGGCGCCGCCATTCGCGCCCTGTCCGGCAGGGTTCTGGCGGTTACTCGCCACCCAGTTGGCTTCCATCGTGATGTCACACTCGTCGTAGAAGCCCAATCCTCCGCCGTGGGCATCGCCGGACATATTGGCCGTGTTGCCGCTGATCACGTTGTGATAGAACAAGGCTGTCGTGTGATTGGCGGAAATCCCACCACCGCCTCCGCTGGCTTCCGCATCAGCGGTAAGCGTTATTGCCGGCGACGCGCCAACGTTACTCTCGATTTGATTGTGTGCAAATGTCCCACCAGTGATTTCAGCAAGGAACATGCCGCCGCCAGTCCCGCCTGTGGCGGAACCACTTCCACTGGCAGTTGCGTAGCCGGCGCCCGCGTTGGCCACAAAGGAGTTGTTGACAACCTGGAGCGACTCAAGGCGGTTAATGCCCAGACCACCACCGTCGAACCAGCCGTGAGCGCCACCGCTGATAGTCGCGGTGACGACGGCCCGATTGTTCGTGAATACGTTGTCGGTGATAAGGGCCGTAGGGGTCATCACGTCGTTGGCGCTGATACGTACACCACCCCCTTGCGAATTGCACTCATCGTCCGAGTTGGAACAGACCATGTAGGTACAGGCCGCGTTGCCGTAAATCGAGTTGCCGGTCAAGGTGACGCTGTCAGTTCCGTTGATCAACAGACCGCCACCGGCAGCCGAGGCATTGCCCGAGTTGCCGAAAACAAACGCCACGTTATCATTTATCTGGGTCGCGGTCACGTCGACGAACGATCCGCCGCTACCGGCATCAACAGAAGCCCCTCCGCCTTCAGCGTGTTGCCCTCCGCTGACCAGGGCGCGATTGCCGGTGAGGAAGCTGTCCATCAAGACCAATTGTGCGTTGTAAGCGCGCAGACCACCTCCGTTGGCGGTGATGCCGCCGATATTCCCGTACCCCTGCCCCAGACCCGTGTTGTCCTCGAATACAGCGTGACTGACCGTGGCATCCAGGCCTTCAATCCGGGCGCCGCCACCTTCAACTGAGGCCGAAGCGTCGCTGCCACTGACGTTGATCGAGCCGGCTGCCGTATTGCCGTCGACGTGATTCCCTATGCCGAGAGTCAGGCTTCCCGCGGGCCGTTCCGGGTTGCCGGCGATCAAACCGCCGCCCATAGCGTTGAAGTTGTAGCCATCGTCGCTGTTGATGCTGGCCGAGACCACACACGTGTTGTTGGAAATGGTGTTGCTATACAACGTGGCGCTGCCGATCTCATTAAGGGCCATTCCGCCGGCTTCGGCTCCGGCGTGCCCGCCCGTCACGTCCAGGTTCTGGGCGGCCTTGTTGTTCTGAACGAGATTCTCGCTCAGGGTGATCGCGTCGTCGTAATAGAAGTAGAGACCACCTCCGGCGGGCCGGCCTGACCAATCTCCGCTGCCTTGGTAGATCACGTCGTAAACCGCATAGTTGGCATCGATTTCGTTGCTCAGGACGTAGGTGTTGCTGATCAAAGAGATGATGCCTCCACCTCCTTCGGGATGCCCCTGTGAACCAGCGCCGGTGGCCGTCATCGTGACGGCGGCAAAGTTGTTGATGATGTGATTGTCCTCCAGCCACACGTAATCGTTGCTGGCGTCATTGCCGTCAATGTACAGCCCGCCGCCGCTGACACTCGTATCCGCGTCGCTGGCCGAGGCGCTGATGACCGCGACGTTGGTCATGATCCAGTTGCCCCGAAGCGTGAGTGTCTGAATCGCGCCGGCAAGGATGCCCCCACCGTTGCCGTAGCGTGCGACAGGCGCGGCAACGTTATTATAGAACCGGTTGTTGGTCACGGTGATGACCTGGACTCCATAATACGAGGCTGCTCCGCCGCCACCCGGATACCCGGATCCGCCGAAACGGTTGGCCCAGTTGCCCTGGAAGAGGTTGTTGTGAACGGTTACGAAATTGCCGGAGGCACCCATGCCGCCGCCAAAGCCCATCGACTCGCCCGGCCCGTCAGCCAACATGCCGATGTTGTTGATAACCTGGTTGCCGCTGATGACCGTCGATGTGTTGTCACTGATGTCGATTCCGCCCGAAGCGCCGTAAATGTTCTCGCCAACCGGCAGGGTAGCCGAGAGGCCGACATTGGCCGAGATGAGGTTGTCATAGATCAGGACCGGCGCGGTGGTATCCACGACGAAGATGCCGCCGCCCGCCCCGCTGGTGTCGGAATACGTGCTGGCGATGTTGCCCACAATCTTATTGTCGCGAATGATAGCGCTTGCCTGGTGGATGTGGATACCGCCGCCACGGCCATTGGCGTTGGTGCCGTCGCCGCCCACAATGGAAAACCCGTCTACAGTTGGAACGGCCGAATTGCTGATGCTGATGACAACGCCCGCACGGTTACCATTGATTTCGGTGACGTACGTATTCGGCGAGCGGACTGAACAGGTATAATCCGGGCATCCACCAAGCAGGAACAGGCTTTTGGTAATGACCAGATTTTCCGTGTAGATACCCTGGACGACACGGACAGTGTCGTTGGTAAGGGCGGCATCGATCGCAGCCTGGATGGTGGTAAAACAGCCACCGGCTCCGGTAGCATCGACGCATTGGTTGGCGGCCCCAGCCGGCATTGCGATCAATGCCACCGTCGCAACAGTCATCAGAATGCCACTGGCGAATGCCACCCACAGCCGAAGCAAATTTCTGTTCATGGTAAGTCAATCCTTTTCTCGCGAGGAAATGGGGCACAAGTTGTTTTTGAACGAGAAACTGCTGTTCAGGCTTTTGTATGGTGACAAGTAGACCTATGAGGAAGGGGACGAAAGAACGGCCGGCCTGAAACAGATACCAACGTGCCAGCCCTAAGGGAAACCGTCATAAACAATGCCTTTGAAACCGGAGTGCCAGGCGTGGCCGAAAGCCCGCCGAAAAGGAAGCGCCCCTCGGCATCGGTCTGAACC
>CAZHBM010000452.1:0-2989 GCA_964529945.1 uncultured Anaerolineales bacterium
GTCACCCGGCTGAATACGGCCATCGCGAATCATAGACAGGATTTCCTGGACGATCCCCTCCGATATCACCTGCCTGCGCATTTCGCGAAATTCCATCTACACCTCGCAGTTTTGGAGGTCAAGTGAACAGACCACTGACCAATTCTACCATGTCTCGGAGCATCTGTCAATGGTTTTTCAGCCGGCGAGTGTGCCCCATTTTCCTGATGAAAGACTACGTGAGTCGGTGGCCGGTTTATCTCTTTGGTATTTCTTGTGGGTGGAAGACTTCCTACCCACAAGAAAAAACTACCTGACTCTATGTGCTTCCAAAGTGGTCGTTGTTGACGTCAATCCAGCAGCACGTTTGTCCGCAGCGGGCAAGAAAGGTCGTGGTTTGGTTACGGTGTGGGGTGGGCGGGTCGACACGGGACAAAGCGGAGTGGCCGGCGGCCAGGTCCCTTGTTCGGACCGGGCGACAAATCGGGGATAGTATCTGAAAAACCGAGGCCGGCGGTTGTGGGGACGGCTTAGACGCTCTCCGCCGGGCCGGCCCTATCGGTCACGCTCTCGCCCAGGCTGGCCTCCACGCGCGACAGGTGGCGCAACATCGCTTCGCGGGCCGCCGCAGGGTCGTGGGCGGCAATGGCAGCCACGATGGCGCGGTGATCTTCGGCGGCCTGGTGGCGGACGGCCGCCACCTCGCCGGTGCGATTGCGGCTGGCGCGGCTCAAACTGGCCACACCCGTCATCAAACGACTGAGGATCGGGTTGTGGGCGATTTCGGCAATCTTGGCGTGCAGCTCAAAGTCTATCTGCAGAAAAGTCTCGGGGTTGTCGACAGTTTCTGTAGCCTGAGTCAGCATCACTTCCAGTTCGCGGATGTCGTCTATCCCGGCCCGCCGGGCGGCCATCTCGGCGAAACTGGCCTCGACGACTTTGCGTGCCTCAAAGAGTTGCAGGAAAGTCGAATCGTCCAGCGAGAAAATGAACTCGAGGTGCTCAAACAGGCGCTCCGGCTTGAGGTTGGTGACGTAGACGCCGTCGCCTTGAATGATTTCGACCACATTCATAATGGACAGGGCGCGCAGAGCCTCTCGGAGCGAAGGCCGGCTGACATTCAGTGTGGCAGCCAATTGCCGCTCGGCGGGCAACTTATCACCCGGCCGTATTTTGCCCTCACGAATCATCGAGAGGATTTCTTGCACAATTTCTTCGGAAATGACTTGCTTACGTAATTCGCGAAATTCCAACGCAGGCTCGCTGTGTGATTAGGTAAAATGAACTGACCAACATTTTAACAGTCAGCCAAGAATATGTCAAAGCGTCTTGCCGGCAGGGGTGCGTCACATCTTCTTGGTAGGCGGCCACGTGAGTGGGCGACCGATATTGTCGAAATCATACTCCCTGATTCTAAACGTTTCTCAAAACACTATGTGAGCGGTCTTTGACGAACCCATTTCGCAGCCGGGCCTTGGTTCGGTCCAATTTCTCCAACAAAAATTCGGGACAGACCCTGCCGGCAGACTTCAGGCCGCTGATAGAAAAACGGCGAAGGCCGGTTGGGAGACCGCCGGGAAGAGTCAAAAATAATACAGGAATAATGCCCGGCGGTCTCCCAAAAAAAGAGTCCGGTTCCAACGAACCGCCCCGTATCGGGCACAGCAGATAGGCGACGGGATAGTAGCGCCGGCGCCCGCCCACCTGCCCGGACAGGGCTCGTCGTTATTGATAGACTAGGTTCGTTTGGCCTTCAATTGTCCTTCTTCCTTGCGTATCCGCTTCAGGGCTTCAACGTAAGGCTTGTTGTAGGTGGCGCAGCCGACGTTCTGCTGGCGGATCAAGAGCTCGATGCAGTTGTCACACGCCGTACACCACTTTACCTCTTTTTCCTTGCCCTCTATCAGCTTTTTGGGCGTGTAGGGGTCGGCCAGCGACTGCCGGCCAAAGGCGATCATATCCACGACACCGTCGCGGATGTTCTTATCGCCCCAGTACCAGACCGTGTTTTCGTCGCGCTCGACGGCCTGGAGCTGATTCCTGCCGTCCCTGAAGATGGAGTAGGCCGAGCCGATGACGACCGTCTCCGGCTTGAGGTTGTCCTTGTAGAGCTTGGAGAAGGTGTGATGCAGGTAGGCATAGTCGGGAATGCCTTTGTCCGGCTGTGACAGGGCCAGGGTGATGGAGGGGCTGCCGGCCGACTGCAGGATGTAGTGCGCGCCGCGCTCTTCCAGGCCCTTGGCCAGGGCGATCGATTCGGTCAGGTCCATCACTGCCGTGGTGGGGCTGGCCGCCCCACAGCCGCCGGGGAAGCCTTCCCAGGTGGACACTTTCGAGCCCAGGAGGAAGTCCGGATCGTTGACTTCCTTCTTGATCCGCTCAAGTAGTTCGAAGGCAAACCGGCTGCGGTTTTCCCACGACCCGCCGTATTTCCACTTTCGGTCGTTGTACGGTCGCAGGAGTTGCGAGCCCAGATAGCCGTGGCTCAGCTTCATGTCGATGCCGTCTGCTCCCACGTTGTGGCAGATCTTGGCGGCTGTGACGAATTCGTCCATGATGCGCTCGATGTCTTCTTCCGTGAGAAGCTCTCCGCCGAAGCCGGGCAGCGGCTTGACACAGACGCGCTTCGAAAAAGCGGGATGGCTCAACTCGCCCGAGTGGGTCAACTGGAAGATGAACAGAGTCTTGTCGTTGACTTTTCGCAACTCAGAGACGAATTTGGCCAGTGCCTTTTCGTTGCGCGGCATAATGCTGAGCTGGAATTCGCGTCCCCGATTGTCGTAGGTGACGGTGATGGCTTCCAGGTCGACCAGGCCGGCGCCGCCCTCAAACAGCTTGGTGTAGCGCTCGTAGGTCTTGTCGGTGGGGTTGCCCTCCAGATCCGAGTCACAGCACTCCATAGCGTTGATGATCATACGGTTGGTGGCGGTTTTGTTGCCGATCTTGATGGGTGTAAACAGCTGATTCATGTAGGCTCTCCTTTGATTAATATCACATCGTTCATCTCTTG
>CAZHBM010000453.1:0-2988 GCA_964529945.1 uncultured Anaerolineales bacterium
CCACCCGGAAGGTCAGCGTGGTAACGCCGGTCGGCAGCACATCCCACCTCCAGGTGGGTTGACTATCACCCACCGCCGGCAGCTGATCCGGTGCAGAGCTGCTGTAGACTGTCTCGCTATATACGAAACCTGGTGATAGCGTATCCGAAAGAATCACCCCGTATGCCGGCGGCCCGTTATTCCTGAAAGTTGTCGTCATCAACCCGCCGCACGCCGGCAATGCTGACGACGAAGTAGCAGTTCTTATGATTGGTGTATCGATTACGGGACGTGTGCGTACTGAGGCATTACCCTCCACCAGCTGGCGGCAGCCGTCATCGCACCCCCAGGTAGCGGTAAAGACGTTTTGGGTGTCACTTTCAGTACAGCCCCCCGGCGTGATGACCGTGGTCGTGATCAACGCGGTGAAGCCGGTCTGGGTCAAAGTAGCCATATCCCATCTCAAAGCACGCCCCGACAGGGCATCCGGCTCGGGAAAAGCGGCGGCGTAGGTCAAGTTCGCCGGCAGGGTATCGCTCACGACGGCCAGAAACGCGGGCGTTTGGCTGCCGTTGTTCAAACTCACCCGCCACTGCACCGTTTGCCCCGGCTCGGCATTCACGCGTCCGGCCCAGGTGGAGCTGATGGATAGATTTCTGCCCACCTTGTTCGCCGTCACGTCCGGTGGCGCGTCGTCCATCACGTACGCGCTGGGAGCCGTGGTCCGGGGCAGGCCACACACGTCAAGGTAGCTGCTATTTACCTTAATGTTGCCGCCGGAGAAATCGCACGATGCCCTGATGGCCAAGCGCACCCAGACGGTCTGTTTGGGATAGACACGTGCCAATGCACCAATCTGGCCAGCCGTCCATTCCAACGGACCGGCCGGCGCGCCACTGGGCTCCCCGCCACTTATCCAACCTGTCACCGGCGGCGTGTTGCTCTCGCCAATGGCATATTCGGTGCTGCCAGCGACGTAGTAGGCCCCGGCCGGCAAGACTTCGCGAACTGTAGCGCTATAGACGCTCAACAAGCCTGCATTGCGTACCGTCGCCGTGACAGTGCGTGTCAGGCATTGTTGCAGCGGATTGAAGAAATCGTTGGTATTGATCAACAATGTCCTGGGCAATTCCACCGTTCTGACGATCGGCCCGTAGCTGTTGCATTCCGCTCCATGGCACCCTTGAGTAGCCGAAAGGCGGTTCGTGAGTCCGTCACAACCAACGATTTCGGCGGTGAAGGTTATGGTCGTGCGTTCGCCTGGCAGGTTGACCAGGTTGTACCAGGTGACCGCCCGTGAGGACGTTACCGGGGGAGTGCTCTGTGCGCTGCCAAACGTGGACCCCATTGACGAACGCAGGTAACGCAGACCTTCACCCAACTGGTCCATAACATTGACGCCATAAGCATTCCCCTGCCCCTTATTGATCGCCGTCAGTGTCCAGGTGACCACGTCCCCTTGTGCGCGGATGATTTCGGGGAATTTGTAGAATACAGATGATGGCTGCAAAACCAAAGGACTCTCCAAACTCCCACCGGCGCTACAAACATCTCCACAGTGGTTGTCGTAATGGGCGGTGGCTCTGAAAGCGGACCCATCGGCGCCGCAACCCAATTGGACGCGCAAACCCACGGTAGAAGTCAATCCACTGACATATTGATCGCTAAAATCGAAGTGGTAGCCACTGCTATCCGTGCTGGTGGTGACCGGGGTCAGCCCATCCCACCCCAGAACCTCCACCACGGCGTACGTGTCAGTCATCACGTTAAGCACGGCACCGTAGGCCGGAACCGGCGTAAGCCGATCCAGATGAACCGAAACCGTATAAGTGCCGCAGGGGTAAACGATTGGTGGCAGCCCACTCAAACTGACCTTCATTTCTGGGGCCTGGCTGGAGACAAATACGCCTTCGTGGGCGATTCCGTCCTCCCCGCAGGGCCCCACGGAGGCCATTCCACTGTCGAAATACGTCCAGTCGAACCAGGTTTGGCTGGAACAAGGTGCTCCCGACGCGGGGGTAGTCGCCAAATCGTAGGCGACATTCAACGTCGAGCCGGCCACCGGCACGGTACTCAACCCGGTGAACGTAATCACCAACTGGCCTGCGACGGTGTGGGTGAACGCGGGCAACGCGTACATTGTGGCACCGCTCACAACGCCAGCATATAGGGAACCAGACACCAGAGACTGGTTATTGGCCATCGTTTCGGTCAGCACCATCGACGACCAAGTCGTGCCGGTCAAAGCGGCCCCAAAGATGTAAGTGTTGGTGTAAAGATACGTCGAACAAGCCTCATCGGAAGTCGGCGTAACCAGCTTGTCGGACGCAACACCTGTGCTGCACTGCAGTTCCGTTGCGGCCGAGTCGCTGATCGAGGACAGAGTGCAGTCCCGGCAGCCGGCCGAGGGGACAAAAGCCTGGACCTGGTTGACAGCCGTTTGGCCGCAATAAGTGCAGGCACCCTCCTGAGATGGATCGGGAGATGCCAGGACGGGACGGAAGACGTGCTCCCCCTCATAAACGCCGCTCCAGACGACGTAGATACTGTCGTCGTCGGTGATCACCACTCCGCCATCCGGACTTACCACCGACCAGCCGGCCGGCAGGGTATCCGTCACGCGGACCGGCGAGGTTATGTTGCTGGTCCTGAGCAGAATGCTGGCAGTCACCCAGTCGCCGACTTGAATCTGGTCGGGCATCGATTTGCCCAAAGACAGATAGGGGATGTTCTCGTTGCCTCCGCGAATCCAACTACCGATCTTCACCGGCGCCAGAAACTGGTTCCCACAGTCATCGTAATAGGTCGGCCTGAACAAGAGGCTGCCGCCGCTGAGGCTGTCGCAAACGTCGGCGAAACTGGCGTCGAACGCGAGGGTGAAGACACCACCCGGCTGGATCGGTGCCCCTAACGCGAAACCGGGGTTGAGATTATCGGTGTAGACGCCCCCCACCACGTTGCTGATCACCAATCCTGTTAGGTCAACACCCATAAAGACATCATTGGCTG
>CAZHBM010000454.1:0-2980 GCA_964529945.1 uncultured Anaerolineales bacterium
TATAGTTCGACGGTGAAAATGGCGCCTGTCGGGTGGTTGTCTTCCACCCATATCGAACCACCGTGAGCTTCGACCACCGCTTTGCAGAACGCCAGGCCAAGTCCCACCTGGCCCACACCTTCCATTTTGAGATCCCAGATCTCATACTTGTCGAAAAGACGCGCTCGAAAAGCTTGTGGAATGCCTGGTCCCTCGTCGATGACCTGTATTCTAATTTTAGAATCAGCCGCCTCACCTGAACCTGAGATTGCGGGGGTCGCGTACTGCATCTGCAAGGTAACCGTCGTCTCAGACGGTGAAAACTTGAGCGCGTTCGACAGCAGGTTGTCCAACACACGCTGCAACAGGTTAGCGTCCCCCGAAACCTGTCTGTCGTCTGGAGGCAAGACTAACTTGAGACGGATACCCTTCGATTGGGCAATGACGGCGTGACAGTCAGCTACCTGGCGCGCCAAGAGGTTGACATTCACTGGTTTTATCTTTAACAGAAGCCGGCCGTGTTCCGCTTTCGCCAGGAGCAGCATATCATTCATATAAGAATTCAACCGGCGCGCCTGTTCTTGAATCTTTTGAGCGTATTGCTGAGCCGATTCGTCCAACTTGTGCTTGCGCAACAGAAGATCACTGAACCCAATCACAGAAGTCAGTGGGGTCCGCATGTCGTGCACAATCATGTGCGCCATATTCTCGCGCAGGCGCAGAGCAGCCTGCAATTCGTCAAACTGACGTTTTAGCCGCAGCGTAGAGCGCACCCGCGCACGCAACTCCAGACTATTTACCGGCTTGTGCAGAAAATCGTCCGCCCCTGCATCTAATCCCTCGGCCAGATCGGACTTGCTGTCCAGCGCGGTCACAAGGATGATGGGGACGTGCTGCCATCGTTTGTCGCTTTTCAGGCGCCGGCAGACCTCGAAGCCATCAAGCCCAGGCATCATCACGTCCAACAAGATGAGATCCGGTTCCAGTGCCTCGACTCGCTCGAGTGTTTCGTATCCATCGCGGGCAAAAGACAGCATGTAACCGTGACCGATGAGAAACGCCTCCAGTGTTTCTCGACCGGCCGGATCGTCATCGACAATGAGGATCTTCGCCTCCGGCACTGCCTCAGTTCTCTCCCGAAGCTCTGTCACCGCCCCCTCCTGTTTATCGGGAATCTCTCAATTGTTGCAGAACCCAAAGAAAACGGGCCGGCGTCAGTGGTTTTCTGATACACACGCTGGCACCATCTGCAAAACAACGTTCGCTAGCATCCGGCAGTTCGAGAGACATCAAGGCAACAACGTGTGCAGATGAGTCCCCACCGCCCGACCTGACCGTATTCTTAGATTCCAGACTCTCGGCGTCGAAGAACTTCTTCTCCATAATGACCAGGCCGGGTTGCCCATTTTCTATGATGCCAAGCGCCGTCACGGCATCCCGCGCCACCCGCACTTTGAAGCCCCTGGCCTGTATGATCCGTTTCATCCACTCAGCTTCAGCCGGGTAATCCTCCAACAACAAAACCAATTCTCCATCAGTGCCCGTTGCCGGTGGAGACAATCCGTCCACTGCTGCACCCGGAAGCCGGCCGTTCGCAAGAGTCAAGGGGCTATGACGTGGCAGCAGCACGCTGAATCGGCTACCGTGGCCGGGTTCGCTGGTCACCTTGATGCTCCCACCGTGCATCTCGGTCAGGCGCAACGCCAAAGTCAAACCCAAGCCCGTGCCTCCGTATCGGCGGGATAACCCACTATCGACCTGAATGAAAGGCTGAAACAGCTTCATCAGATCCGCTTCTGAAATTCCGATGCCGGTATCCCAAATAATTATCTCTACTGTTTCGCCGGCATCGCCACTCTGCACCTCTAAACCAACGCGCCCGTTCCGGTCGGTGAACTTGATGGCGTTGCTCAGCAGGTTCACCAGAATCTGTACCAACCGGCGCTCATCGGCCTCCAAAGTGGTGACCGCCGGCGAAATCTCCGTCTCCACAGTTATCTCTTTGCTGCGCGCATCCGGCTCAACCAGGCGCAGGCTGGTACGGCACGCCTCGGCCACCGACACCGTGACCGGCCGCAGCTGCAACCGGTCAGCTTCAATGCGCGATACGTCGAGCACATCATTGATGAGTGAGAGCAGGTGCTGTCCGCTCCTTTCGATTGTCTCCAAGGCGTGACGCTGTTTTGCCTCGAGTGGGCCGTACACCTCATCCTGCAGCGCTTCGGACAATCCCAAGACTGCGTTCAAAGGCGTACGTAGTTCGTGGCTCATACTGGCCAGAAATTCATCCTTCGTCCGGCTGGCTGCCTCAGCCATCTCTTTTGCCTCACGCAACGCCGTTGCCGTCCGCCGCTGTTCTGTCACGTCGCGGCCGACGGCCTGTACGCGCGCATCGCCGCCCATTCCCTGTTCGATCAATCGAACTGTCCACTGCAGCCAACGTATCTCTTCATTGGCCGCCGACACTCTGAACTCCATCGTCACCGGAGCAGCGTGATCGGTAAGGCGTAACAGAGTCCTTTTCGCCACCGACCGATCCTCCCCCAACACAAATAGAAGAAAGCTATGACCAATCATTTCCTCGCAAGATCGTCCGAAGAAACGGCAATATGCCTCGTTGACAAAACTCAGCCGAAATTCACGGGTGAATCGGCAGATCAGTTCGCTCTGATCCTCGACAATCGCGCGATAACGGGCTTCGCTCTCCCGGAGTGCGGCTGTTCGCTCGGCAACCCGCTGTTCCAGCGTCCGGTTCAGCTGCAATACCTTGGCGTGGGCCAAACGCAAGCGGGCGATCATTTGATTGAAAGCGACCGCCAACTGGCCGATCTCGTCCCAACCGGCGACTGGTACGCTGTGGTTCAAATCGGCGGTGCGAGCAATCGTCTGGGTTGAGCGCACCAACTCGCGGATAGGACGCACGATACCCCTCGAGCTGAACACCGTGATCGTCGTTGAGAACAAAATCGCCGCCAACAAGATAAGGGCGGTCAAGCCCCCG
>CAZHBM010000455.1:0-2979 GCA_964529945.1 uncultured Anaerolineales bacterium
TCCGCCAGTTTCCGCAACGCGGGCAGGCTCTCGCGGTCGTCTATCCGCTGGATCGTCTGCGCCGCCGCGACGCGCATCTCGTCTTCCTTCTCCTTCAGCGCGCCGCGGATCAGCGCGCGGGACTCCTCGCCCGGCACGGCGGCCAGCGCGCGCAAGGCGTCGGCCTTGAGCGCCTCCGGGCAATCCTTGCCGTAGAACTTCAGCAGCGCCTTCTGCCCTTCCGGTCCCGGCGCCAAACCGCTCAGGCTCTGCAAGACGAGACAGCCGGAATTCACCCGCATCGGATCACGGCCGACCAGGTTGTGGATACAGCTAATCGTATGGGCTCCAGGTTGGTGGTCAGTTCCTACAACGAACCACTGATCACGTCCGAGTGGGCAATGAAGATCTTCCAGTCGGCAAAGGAAGCCGGCCTGACAACCGGATACGTTTCCAACGGCAATGCCACGCCTGAAGTTCTCGACTATTTGAAACCCGTCACCGATTGTTTCAAGGTAGACCTGAAAAGTATGCAGCAGGCGAACTACCGCCAAATGGGAGGCCAACTCGAACACGTCCTGGCGACGATCGAGCAGTTGTATGAGAAGGGATTTTGGGTGGAGATCGTCACCCTGGTCGTTCCCGACTTCAACGACTCCGATCAAGAATTGCAGGAAGCGGCCCGTTTCTTAGCCGGCATCTCAGTGGACATCCCATGGCACGTGACGGCCTTCCATCCCGATTACCAAATGGTGGATCGTGGGGGAACCCCGGTGAGCACTCTGGCGAGGGCGGTTGAGATCGGTCGCGAGGCGGGGCTGAACTACGTGTACGCCGGCAACCTGCCTGGCGGCGCGCGCAAGATGGAGAACACCTACTGCCCCAATTGCCAGACTTTGTTGGTCGAGCGCGCCGGTTATCGAATCATCGGCTACTTCATCACCGACGAGGGACGCTGTCCCACCTGTGGCACGGCCATTGCCGGTGTCTGGTGGCCGGACCAAAACTTCCCTGAGAGGGGCGCCCGGTCCGAACGGCCCGTCGTCAAGCCCATCTTCCTCAAGCCGTGTTAATGGACATCTGAACCGGTCAAGTCGAGCCGGGCCAGGGCACGGTTCTAGGTTTCCGGGCCGCGTTCGCCCCAACCGTGCTTTCCGAACAAGGGCACGAAAGCAACCGACGTCAGGACCTCACGCGTCGTCTCGTCGCCCTCCTTGTGGAGGCGTATCAGTGTCTGGTAACCGGTCGGGCCGACCGGAGCTACCAGGTTGCCGTTGTCGGCCAGTTGGTCAAGCAGCGGTAGTGGGACGTGCGGTGCAGCGGCCGTCAGGATGATGGCATCAAACGGGGCCGCTTCAGGCCAGCCAAGGCTGCCGTCGCCCACCCGATACTGTACGTTATTGTAGCCCAGACGATCAAGCAGCGCTTTGGCCCGCTGTGCCAGCGCTTGTATCCTTTCAACCGTGTACACCTCGGCCGCCAAGCGGCTGAGAATAGCAGTTTGATAGCCCGAGCCGGTGCCAATTTCCAATACCCGGCTTTCGGGTGTAAGCAAAAGCATTTGGGTCATGAAGGCGACGATGTAAGGTTGAGAGATTGTCTGCCCCTGACCGATGGGCAGTGGTCCATCGCGATAGGCCGATCCGGTCATGTCGGCGGGCACAAACAAGTGGCGCGGAACTTCTTCCATCACGTCCAACACGCGTTTGTCGCTGATGCCTCTGCCGGCCAGTTGTTGTTTGACCATTCGTAAACGAGATTGGTCGAAGTCTTCAGATTCGTCTCGCATCGGCTGTCTCCTGAATCATTTTATTAATGATTTAAGCATACTCACGAATGGCGTGCAAGCGGGCAAGGAATCAAGCCATGGCGGATGTAAAACACTTCGATAATCGGTTGATCATTGTGTGGGTGATGGTAATCGTGCTACTACTGGCTGGTTGCAGCGCAGCCGGGCCCGAGGAAAGCGGCCAGCCATCATCCGCCGCTGACGTAACATCTACGAAAGGAGATAGCGATATGTCTTTTACGTTGACCAGTACAGCTTTTGAGGCCGGCGGAGCTATTCCGGTCCGCTATTCGTGCGTTGGGCAGGACATCTCCCCGCCTTTACGTTGGACCGAGCCGCCGCAGGCGACCGAGAGCCTGGCATTGATTGTCGATGATCCCGACGCACCCATCGGGACTTTTACCCATTGGGTTATGTACAACATTCCGGCTTCTGTCCAGGAGTTGCCCGAAGCAATGGCGGCAGACAAAGAGCTGGAAAACGGCACGCGCCAGGGAAATAACAGCGCCCACCAAACAGGCTATAAGGGGCCATGTCCCCCCAGCGGTACCCATCGTTACTTCTTCAGACTGTTTGCCTTGGACACCAAACTGGACCTGCCGGCCAATGCTGACAAAAAACAGCTTGAGAGTGCTATGCAAGAGCACGTGTTGGCTCAGACTGAATTGATGGGCACCTTCGCAAAGCCATAAGCTGCGATATCGATATCACCCGGGATAGTCCAATGAAATGTTCACGCTGCGGGACCGAAATACCTGATGAGGCCAACTTTTGCTGGCAGTGTGGCATGCCTCAACACGCCGACGCCGAGCCACAAGCAGGCCAAGACTATGAGACTTGCCAGATTCGCTGTTCGTTGGTTGAGGACAGGCAGGAATTTTCCAATTGGTTTCAAAGCCACGATTGGTATCACGGCGCCATGTTCAAATTTTGGGCTCAGGCGGTAGGCCCCGACGGCGAATATGTTGTCGGCGAATCGCCGACATTCCGGGCGGAACCGGTATTTCCACCGCCAGCCGACGATCGCCGGGCTCGGGATGTATACCACACCTTCTTGATGCGACTGGTGGAGCAAGGCTGGGAGCCGCTGGGCGTCAAGGGCGATATGTGGTTCAGTCAGCAGCTCCGGCGCCCAATACCTCACTGACATATCGTCTCGTCTTTTGGTCGAGAAACGGGTTCCAGACGGCGTGAATTGGGCGTTGCCGTTG
>CAZHBM010000456.1:0-2975 GCA_964529945.1 uncultured Anaerolineales bacterium
AGGTGCCGGCCCTGAGCAAGCAGGTATCGCCGGCCTGGGCCAGGTCGGCACAGTGCTGGACGGTGGCGAAGGGCTGGGATGAACTGCCGGGATTGCCATCCGATCCCGAAGGAGAAACGTAATAGACGTTGCCCTGTGAGCTGGCCGTGGCCGGCCAGCCGGCACTCAACAACAGGAGTGCCAGCAACAGCAAAATACCGGCCGGCAGCCGGCGGAAACCAAAGATGGTCATAAACACGTTCTCTTTCCCAAACTAAACTCGACACGTAATCTAGCCAGGGCGGCAGGCAGTATCCCGCCCGCCGCCGACACATAAGTATATTGTACCACCGGACTTGCCGGCGGCATAAATCAACCAACTTTGTACCAGGTGTGAAACAAGGCGGTGAATCAGTATAGCCCCAGGCCGGCCTGCATCGCCCCGTCAAAATCACCGATAAACGTCCACCAGTTCGTCAGCGCGCGGCCGCGAAAGGTGAGCCCGTTGTCGACGCCGGGCAGGTTCTGCATCCAATAGATGAACCAGCTCAGGCTGTCGCAATTCCAACGGGTGCAGTTGATCTTCTGTTTCTCACCTTCCCTGTCCGGGTGCCAGTCTTCGATGTCGGACCAGACGTAGGTGCGATTGGCCCAATCGTAGTCGCGTTCGCCGTTGGGTGGGTAATGCGCCCAGCCGCAACGCCAGGCACCCGGCTTGCCGACGAAGCGGTTCCAGAAAAGGTCAAAGTCGATGTCCTTGAGGACGGCCTCGATCTGGTGGATGTGATCTTCGACCGCCTCCGAAGCACCGCGTTGGTAATTGTAGTGGTACACGGTGTATGTCTGATCGAGTTGGGGCAGGTCGTTCAAGTTGCGATCGCTGTTGCTGATGTCACCGTGCGGGCCGGCCATGTTCGATTCCCACAGGCCAACGACGCCGCCGTGATAGCCCCACAGCCACACCTCTTTGACGCCCCGCTCTTCCACCCATTGCTTGATGTTGACGCGCTCCAAAATGGCGTTGTAGTCGGTGAACGGTTCCTGGTGTGCCGGGTGGCTGCGCGTCGGCAAGGGCTCCAGAAACTCCAGCGAATCGACTACCTGGTAGTGCAGGCTGGGAGGCGCCTCCGGGTCTTTGTAGCCGTGATACCGGCTGCCTTCCTCCAGCGCCTGAATGACCGCCTGGGTGGCCTGCTGGGTGTGGCCTCGTAGCCCGTCGAGTGGGGCATCGACGTCCCCGGTGACCGCGCGGGTCACACGGCCCTGGCTGACGGGGAAATAGTGGACCAACAGGACGGGTATGGTAAAGACGTTTTCCGGGTAGGGAACAGAAGGCCGGACAGGCCAAAACAATCGCCGAAGACGCTCGATCAAGTTGAGTGCCATTAGCCCCTCCTCTACGGGTGCTCGAGTCAACAAATCAGGTCATCAAGCCGCCGCCAACCGGCCGGGGCGCCGTGAAGCTTCACCGGCCTTATTGCCCCGGCAACACACATTGTATCACACCGTAGCGCCCATTTACCAGCCAGTCGGGCTCGGCGGCCGAGAGCGCTGCGATACGGCCGGCCGGCAACCCGGCACCCAATTCCGACTTGAGGGTGCGCAGCGCCAACAGCGGCCGAGGGAAGTAGCTGACGATGCGCTCAAACGGCGTCGTCAGCGGCCAGTGGGCGTCTCCCAGCAACCGGCGGTAGTTGGCGTCGCCCTTGAAGATCACCAGGTCGGCGGATTCGATCTTCTCCAGCAAGTCGGGAGGGAGCTGCCAGAAAAACAGGGGCGAGGTCCAGAAGAAGTGGTCGTGCAGGCGGAGCCGGCCGCCGGCCAGGTGCCCCTGCAGGCGCTCTGCCAGGCGGCGCACGGCGTGGCCGGAATTGTCCGCCAGGCGGGCAATCGTCAGGTGGACGTCCTTTATCAAAGCGTCGGACACGAATACCGGGCACGATTTGAGCGACAGATCGACGACGGCTGCCAGTTGGCTGTTGAGCAGATAGTCGGCCAGCAGCAGGTCGCAGAAAAGCTCGAAGCCGGCGTTGTCGAGCACGAAGTGGATGGTCCGGCCGCGATCTGCGGCGAGGTATTGGATCACTTCCTGGGTATGATCGTTTAGAATCTTGTCCTGTTCGTGCTCGACCCTCGAGGCGCTTACCTCTTGGGCGCGACTGCCGGCCTGCCAGAGACTCATGTCAACCCGGTTACCCCACAAGGCCTGGTGAAGCAGGCGGAAGAGAACCTGGGACGCCTCGTCCGGGGCGTTGGCCTGGTCATTGGCGAAGGCGCTCAGGGTGACCAGGCTTTCTCCGGCGCCTTCCAGGCCGCTGCGTTTCTGCTGCGCATATGGGTCGACTCCGGCTGTGGGGCCACAGCCAAAGTAATCACAAGCCTCGAGTATTCGCCGGTAGAAATACGCTTCGGCAAAATACCACGGCACCTGCGTCCAGGACAGCCCCTGGTATGGCCGGAGATAGGCGGCCCAATCGGCGCCGTCCGGGCCGCCGTCGTCGCCGATCGGACGCAGCCGGCCGTGGGGGATCTCGGCAATCAGAGCCTCAAGCCGGTCGACCAAAGCCGCCGGAAAGCGGTTCTCGTCGATCGTCTGGCGCGCTATTCTGGGCAGACGGTGGTAGACCGTGTCCTGGGCGAATGAGCCCTGGTCGGACACCATCAAAGGCAAGGGTAAATGAGCAGGTGGTGTGAGTGAATCGTTTGGCATTTCTGGCGACTCCTGTGGCAGAACGTGCTGCCGATTGTAACAAAATACAGGCCGGCTGTCAATGGTAGCTTTACATAACACTTCGGCGATCACCTCGCCGAAGTGGGATCACAATTTTTGGAAAAGAGTGCGGAAAAAAGGGTTGACAAAGGTCGACGGGCATAATAGAATGAGGGCAACCAGTTCCTAGAGGCGCTACTCCCGGCTGATACTTCCCCCTATTGCCTCATGAACGAAACTTTGTCTGTCCGGCCGTCCGGCCCGCTTGCCCCCAAATAATCTCCTT
>CAZHBM010000457.1:0-2974 GCA_964529945.1 uncultured Anaerolineales bacterium
GCAGTTCCCGTCCCAGGGAGTGGATCTCGTCGGGCGTGCAAGGGGGCTCGGCCAGGCAGGACATCGGTTCGGTGGACAGCCACAAAATGCCCAGGCTGTGAGCGTAGTGCATCAGAGACTGCATATGTCTTTGGTAGCGCCGCAGGCCGGCGGCCTTGAAGCTAATCTGGTCGCGTAAGACGGCTCCGGCTGCGCCGCCCACCGACGAGGCGCCGACCAACGCGCCGATTTGCAGCAGGCGCTCGTAGCGCTGCCGGGTGGCTTCTTCCCAGCCGATTTCGTCGCGCAGGAAGCCGCCCATATCGCGGTGGGTGGTGAACAGACTCTCAATCGACACGCCGTGAGCAGCCGCCTGGTTTCTCATGTCGAGAAAATAGGCGTCGGGCAGGTGGAACATTTCGGAAAAAGTACCCAATTGGGCATGATAGATACCCTCTTCGGCCATCAGGCGAAAAAGCCACGAATAAGAGTATCTTGATTCAATTGGATCGGTCTTTACGCCGACCAGCAGTTCTAACGGTTGCATCGATCTGCACTCTCTCGATTCTTGCTCAGCCCAACGCCCGGCGCGCGGCAGGCACGCCGGACCAGGGCGAAACGTTAGCGGACGATGGATTGGCCTTAGCCAGGGAAGATCGGGCACGTGTATCCAGAGGCGTCGTCAACCTTGGGCCGCACTCATCGCCTGCCGGAAGCCGGCTAGTTGATGGAACGTGTCCTTCAGGTCACCGTAAAGGGACTTGTAGATGGGATACAGTCGTTCATAGGCGGCCACAGCGTCCGGCTGGGGGGTATGGGTCGCCTTGGGCGGCGGGCAGGCAGCCATGGCTTCATCGACGCTGCCGAAGACGCCGGTCGCCACGCCGACTAACAGCGCGTCGCCTATAGGGGCGCCTGATGAGGCCGGCGGCACCAACACGGTTTTTCCGGTGACGTCGCTGATGATCTGGTTCCACAAGGCGTTCCTGGCGGCCCCACCCTGGATACGCACGTCGCCCACCGTCCAGCCGTCGCTGATGAAGACGTCGAAGTTCTGGCGGATACCGAAGGCAATGCCCTCCATTATGGCGCGCAGCATGTCGCCGCGCGTAGTGTTGGCCGAAATGCCGACGAAGACGCCGCGTGCGTCACTGTCCCAGATAGGCGCCTGCTCGCCCATCAGGTAGGGTAGGAAGACCACCCCGCCGCTGCCAGGTTGGGACTGGTTGGCCGGCGCCGTCACGTGATCGTAGACGTCCAGGCCGGCCTGGCAGGCCTGCTCCCGTTCCAGTTGGCTGAGTTCGTTGACGAACCATTTCATCGAGGCACCGGTCGAGGTCATCACGGCCGACAACATCCACCGCCCGGGAAAGGCGTGCGGAATACAGATCAGGTGCCGGTTGGGTCGCGGCTCGGTGACGCACAGACCGATGTTGCTGCCGGTGCCCTGGGAAATGAAGGCCTGCCCGTTGCGAGCGATGCCCATGCCCGCCATGGCGGCGGTCGTGTCGGTGGTGCCCGCCAGGACCGGCGTACCGGCCGGGATGTTCAATTCTTCGGCTGCCTGTTTGTTAACGACGCCGATGATGTCGGTGCATTGGCGGATGGGCGGATACTTCTCGATTGGCAGCTCAAGGGCATCCAAAATCTCGGGCGACCAGTCACAGGTGTGAGCGTCGACCAGCAATTGCAGCAAAGACTGTGATACGTCCAGGCTATATGCGCCGGTAAGCCGGAAATTCAAATAGCTGTTGGCCATCAGAAATTTGTGGGTGCGGCGGAAGATGTCCGGCCGATGCCGTTTGAGCCACACGTAGGTTGGCGCAGCCAGGAAAGAGGAAATGCTGTTGGCGGTGATTTCACGCATACGTTCTTCGCCGACGCGTTGACGCACCACGTCGCACTCTGCCTCGGCGCGCTTGTCGGCCCAGATCATGCCGCGCATCAGCGGCCGGCCGTCGGCGTCCATAGGAACGATAACTGGGGCCTGGCTGCTGATGGACAGGCCCGCCAGCGACGCGTCGGGCTGATCATTGGCGGCCATCACGCGCTGGACGGTCGTCTTGAGGGCCTGCCACCAGTCTTCGGGGTCCTGTTCGACCCAATTGGGCTGTGGATAGTGCAGTGGATACTCGACACCGGCTTCAGCGATGACGCGACCGGTCGAAGACAACAAGGCCGTCTTGAGGCCGGTGGTACCCAGGTCAATGCCCAGCATCAATTTCTGCATCGTCGTGGACCTCCCCGAGTCTAGCCTTTCACGGCGCCGAACGTCAGCCCACGGACCAACGCGTTTTGGACCAGGGTGACGAAGATGGCAATGGGCACCAACAGGACGATGGTGGCCGCCATCAGCGGCCCCCAGGCCACCTCTTCGAAGCCGATGAAGTTGAACACACCCACCGGCGCCGTCTTGACGGTGGTCCCCGATAAGGTCAAGGCGAACATCAATTCATTCCACGAGAACATAAATGCCAGGATAGAGGTGGCGGCGACGCCACCCATAGCCAGAGGAAGATTAATGCGCAGGAAAGCACCCCAATAAGTGCAGCCGTCCACCAGAGCCGCTTCGTTGATTTCCTCAGGAATATCGGCGAAGAAGCCGCGCATCAGCCAGATGACCAACACCAGGTTGACGGAAATATGCATAATGATGATGGCCGGGTAGGTATCGATCAGGTGCAGTTTCTGGAACACGATGAAGTAAGGGATAAGAACCGCTACCGGTGGGGCCATACGGGTGCTCAGCACCCAAAACTGCAGGTTATCGCTGCCGCGGAAGCGAAAGCGGGCCAGCGTATAGGCGGCGGGCACACCAACCAGGAGTGACATAAAGGTCGATCCGGCGCCGACGATCAAGCTGTTGGCGAATTGGTGCATGAATTCGCCCTCGCGCAGCACGGTCATGAAGTTATCCAACGTCGGCGCAAAGATGAAGCCCGTCGGAATGGCGATGATGTCGGCCGGGGCCTTTAATGCCAGGCTTAGTGCCCAG
>CAZHBM010000458.1:0-2971 GCA_964529945.1 uncultured Anaerolineales bacterium
AGGGCCGGCACCGACCACGGGAACCAATCCCCCCAACCGGTAATGGCGACGATCTGGGCAAGGGCCATGGTCAAAGCCGCCCAGCCAACGGGCGGCAAAAAACCACGCCCAATGCTGGCGAAAAGCGCTACGAAGGGCAGCAGGGCAATGGTGAGCACGGCCGAGCCTAATACGTCCCCGGCGGCGGAATGGAACAATTCGCCGGACCAACCCGGGATATTGACCAGGTAGCCGACGACCAGGCCGAAAACGAAAATCAACAGGCTGAGTCCGAAAGCCCATAGGGCAGTGACAGTGAACTTGGCTGCAATAATCGTCACCCGCGAAGTCGGCAGGGCCAGCAACTCCTTGGCCGTGTGGTCGGAGAACTCGCGCCCGAAGACCCATGCGGCAACAATCGCAAAAAGAATAGCGCCGCCCACGGCGACCGCCTGCGACAGGATGCCGAAGAAAGCCGGCCAATCGGCCGATCCGGCCATCAACTTGGCTTTGGTACTGATCAGTCCCATCTTACGGGCGGCTTCGGGATCCTTGAGAATGATCATAAACAGACCGCCCGCCAGGGGGGCAATGGAAAAACCGATCGCGGTTAGCAACGGCACTTTCGAACGGCGGGCCTTCAACGTCTCGGCCCACAGTGCAGCGGAAAAGTTCTTCATTTTTGGACTCCTGTCAAGCGCAGGAAATGATCCTCCAGGTTCTGCTGCGCCAGGTTCAACTGCGTGGGTGCGAGGCCGGCCTGCACCAATAACCGGGCAACTTCATCGGGTGCGTCGATGGCGCGCGAATCGGTGAGCGCCAGGGACCGCGTCGACCGGTCGACGTTTACCGAGTAGCCGGCTTCGCGCAATACAGCCTGGGCAGCCTGCATATCGCGTGCCCTCACCTCCAGCCGTTGGGCGCGCAACTGTTCCATGGTGCCGGCGTCCAATTCTTCGATCAGCCGGCCTTTGTGGATGATGCCGATGCGTGTCGCCAGCCGATCCACTTCGGTCAGGATGTGACTCGACATCAGTATCGTTACCCCTGCCCGTGCCAGCGAGGCCAACAATTGGCGGATTTCAACCACGCCGGCCGGGTCCAGCCCGTTGGCCGGCTCATCGAGAAGCAACAACTTGGGAGAATGTAGCAAGGCGCGTGCCAGGGCCAGGCGTTGGAGATTGCCGGTGGAAAGCGTGCCTGCCTTTTTGTCCGCGTAGGCAGCGATCTGCAGTTGCTCCAATATGCGTTCGACCGCCTGCCGGTCGGGGAGGGCCTGCAGGCGACGGGCGATTTCCAGATTCTCCCGCGTCGTCAGGTCGGGATAGGCGGCCGGCGGTTCGACCAGGTAGCCGACCTGGGCCCATGGACCGTGCCCGTTGGGGCCGATTTTCCGGCCGAACAGGCGAACCGATCCGGCAGTGGGGGCAATCATTCCCAACAGGGCACGAATCGTGGTCGTCTTGCCTGCGCCGTTCAGGCCCAGGAAGCCGTAAATCTCGCCCGGCCTGACGCGCAGGTCCAGGCCGTCTACGGCCACGACAGGGCCGAAGGTTTTTGTTAACCCCGAAGTCTCGATGACGTACTTCACGAAACACCTTCCACAATGTAGCCGGCCACCAAATCGATCAGGACGTCCATCATCTCGTTGTAGTCCCTGTCGCCCAGCTCGTGGCGGTGCAGACTGAGCAAGAACAAACTCTTCATCAGGTTCAAGACGAGACGTGGATTCGCTTTGACGGGAATGCCCTCGTGCTCGATCTTCTGTAGCAGCTCGTCGGCAAACTGGCTGTCGTTCTGGGCGTGGAGCTGGATGCGTTCAGCCGGGAGTTTGCGGGTCAGGTATTCAAAATCGGCCTGGTTTAGATTCTTGAGCAACGGATATTGCTCCCAACTCACCAGCATACTCTCGAGCAGCCGCTTCACACTTTGCCGGGCGCTATCGTCATCCGCCAGCACGATTTCAAACAGCCTGGTGCGCAAGTCGGATTCGATGCCCTCGAGTATTTCCATGTACAGCTCTTCTTTCGAGTCGTAAAAGAGATAGAAGGCGCCCTTGGAGATCCCGACTTGGCCGGCCAGCTCATCCACGGTGGTTTTTCTGAGCCCATACTGCTCAAACAAGGCCTTGCCCTTCTCGTGGAAGGTCCGGCGAATAACTTCTTTTTCCTGTTCTGAAAACGCTTTCGGCATATTGTGCGTCCTTTGTGACTATAAATACTATAATGGTCATATCGTAATACGAATTTATTTACGTGTCAAAACGACACATCGAACGGCGGCTGCCGGCAAAGACCAAAGTAAGCCGGGCCGTTGCGGCATCACCAACCTGTAGAAACCTATGCTTGCTCAGACTGCCGGGTTGTGATACGATATTTGTTGTTCCTGCAGACAATTCCTCTATTCACCTGTTGCGACCGCTTGCCGGTCTGAATGATGGCGTTTCACTCTTTGTCCCATCGCTTTTTCGTAAGACACATAAGGAAGCCTTGAAGACCGTGGACCTATCGAAGCAGTACACCGACGTCATCGACGCATTGACCCGGACTCGCATCCTCACCCGGCTGTCTGGGTCGCAGGCCTGGGGCGTGCTAGGGATAGACGACCGGTGGTATCCGGTACCGGCCGAAGAACAGGTGCGGGCAGTATTGGCCGGCAACCGGGACCTGGTGGCGCGGAAAACCGGCCAGGGTTTTACCCGGCTTTTGCTCACGCCGCTGGCGATGCCGGTGGCGCAGCTCATTGAGCGGGCGAAAAGTGTTATCCGCGAGCACGCGGTTGCGGGCAATATCTTGCAGGCTAAACGCAGTCCAAACGATGCCAGCATCGCCATAAACGCCAATGCCGGCGCCCCGATTTGGATCTGGGAACGGGTGCGGCAAGCGCTGGATACGCCCAAGCTGATCTATTTCCCCAAGACCTACTGCCCGGACAATCACCAGGGATTGACCAAGGAGGCGGTGTTGCACGACAGCCGCCTGTGTGCGCTGCC
>CAZHBM010000459.1:0-2962 GCA_964529945.1 uncultured Anaerolineales bacterium
CGAAACACCATGTCGCAGACAAACACCAGTGCCTGGCGCGAGATTCTGGCGCGCATCTTCGAAGGCTTCAAGCTCAATGCCGACGTACAACCTGACTGGCTGGTCAACCCCGACACCGGTCGGCATCTCAAACTGGACCTGCTGTACCCGGAAATCGGTGTAGCCGTCCGCTTCACCGGCCTGCGCGCCAAAGGCTCGCCGTCACGTTTGAGCCTGCAGGAAGAGGAACAGCAGCAGGTGCGCGAGCAGGCGCGAGACGAGTTGTGCCAGGCGCACGGCATCCGCCTGATGACCGTCGACGTCGTGCTCGGCGAACCGCGTATCGTCCTGCGTGACCTGGCTGCGGCCCTGAGCGACGCCAGCCGTCGCACGGCCCAGAGTAACGTCGGTGGCAGCCAGAAGTTGCGCCTGATGGAAGCCCTGAGCCAGGCACGCAGCCGGTTGAACGATCTCAGCCGGCGGGTGCGCAGCCTGCAAGACCTGGGGGTGTACAATGACCTTTGGCAGGACCGGCTATACCGCGAAACCGAGGCTGAGTCGGCCCGCGCCAAGAGCAAACCGGCCCGCCGGGTGGCCTATCGCCCCGGTATGGCCGTGTCTCACCTGACCTTTGGCGACGGTACCGTCGAGTCGGTCAGCGCCGACGACCAGGACCAACTGGTCACCGTACGCTTCCTGGACGGCAGCCAGAAGACCTTCGCCGCCAGCCTGATTGCCGACAAATTGTTGCCCAGGCAGCGTTTTTTTGACAAGGTGAAGCGGCCTAAGGTATAATTGTTGCGGTAATTGCCCCGGTGGCGGAATTGGCATACGCGGCAGGTTGAGGGCCTGTGCCCGTTCGGGCGTGGTGGTTCGAGTCCACTCCGGGGCACTCAAGCACGACCTTCAGGAGATTTTCTGAAGGTCGTTTCCTTTTCCCAATCCGCCTGTTGAGCCTCCGGCAACCCAAGCTGTGCCCAGGGCGAAAACGGTCCACTGAGGCGTCTATGTCAGGCGAATGGAACGTTCCGGCGGTTGCCGGCACCGGCATCTGGTCCTGGCTACTCAGACTGAAGATTCAATCCCGACGCCGGCAACGAGGCTTTCTGACACGAGAATCGTCGATCAATAATCCATCGAGACTGTGGG
Organism: uncultured Anaerolineales bacterium; assembly: GCA_964529945.1. GTDB lineage: Bacteria > Chloroflexota > Anaerolineae > 4572-78 > NAK82 > CAZHBM01. Next base: position 1,129 of record CAZHBM010000459.1, read on the forward strand.
ACGATTCCGCGCCGACCTTTATTCAGCCTTCACCAACAAATGCTGAAGCCGAGTCGCATGGAGGCGGCGTACAATGCCGTGTTATGAGGAAACGGGTTGATGAACGGTGAATGAGTATCTATGCAGCGTCAATCGTCAGAATCGGCTACCTGCCGTCGCAGGGTCGCGGCCAACTCTTCCATACGAATTGGTTTACAGATGTAGTCGTCCATGCCGGCGGCAAGGAAACGCTCCCGGTCGCCCTTCATAGCGTGGGCCGTCATGGCGATGATTGGTAGACTGGCGCAACGGCTGTCAGCCCTGATGCGCCCGGTAACTTCCATCCCGTCCAGGCCTGGCATTTGGATATCCATCAGGATCAGGTCAAAGTTGTTGTCCTTGGCCAGATAATCAAGGGCCGCCTGTCCGCCATCCACAGACACGACCTCGTGCCCCATCCTCTGCAACATCAGCGTTGCCAGCCGACGATTGATCTCGTTGTCCTCGACCAGCAAGATGCGCAAGGCCCGTTCGAAAGTGATACTCGTGGCGGGCGCGTCTTTCAAGTTCGGCACCCCTGTCTTTCTCGCTTCGGTTACCCGTCCGGCTTTGCCCATCGCCTGCCGAATCGCTATCAGCAAATCTGATTGCTTAATGGGCTTGGTCAAATAGGCGGACCAGGATAGGTTTTGGTGCCCGGCGAGCTCGCCCAAGCCATCCACCGACGTCAACACAATGACGGGCGTGTCGGTGATGGCCGGATCGGCACGGATCTCGTGCAACACCTCAAATCCGTCCATCCCTGGCATCTGCACATCGAGTATGACCAAGTCGAAAGCATCATCAGCGGCGGCTGCCTGGGTCAAAGCACTCAAACTGGACCGGCCATCCTGCGCCTCGGTCATCCGGCAGCCGAATTCCAGGATATTTTCACGCAAGATACGACGGTTGACGCTGTTGTCATCAACGATAAGTACCCGCCGCTGTTCCAGTCCAACCGGCAAGGATGGAGATGTGGCCTGTTCGGCGTCCTCAAGTTCTGCAAACGCCAGCGTGAAGAAGAACGTGCTCCCATCTCCTTCGCTGCTGATGAGCCCGACATGCCCCCCCATCAATTCTACCAGGTGGCGCGAAATGGTTAGCCCCAACCCTGTTCCACCGTAACGACGCGTGGTGCCGCCTTCGGCCTGACGAAAAGCATCAAAAATCGCTTCCTGTCTATCAGCGGGAATGCCGATGCCGCTGTCGGTCACCTTGAAGAGTAGATTAACCTGCGGGCTTTCAGCCACTCCCTCCATCGCGTTTTCTCGCCAGAGGCGTTGAGGCCGGTAAGCTTCACCGAATTCCTTTTCAACCGGATCAAACCGCATAACGTCCACCGACACCTCGCCTTTTTCGGTGAATTTGACGGCATTTCCCACCAGGTTGACCAACACCTGACGCACCCTAAGCGGGTCACCCTTGAGCCACATGGGTACCTCGGGGCGGATATTGAACACTAATTCCAAACCTTTTTGCGCCGCCCGATGAGCCGTCACATCATTGACCAGGTTGATCAGGCGGTGTATTTCGAACGGGATGGTTTCAATCTCCAGGTGACCGGCTTCTATCTTGGAAAAATCGAGGATGTCGTTCAGCAACCCAAGCAAGGCATCGGCGGATACACTGATCGCCTCCAGGTATTCGCGCTGAACAGGGGTCACGTCCGTCTTCATAGCCAGTTCGGTCATGCCAATGATTCCGTTCATTGGCGTGCGAATCTCGTGACTCATATTGGCCAGGAATTCCGACTTGGCACGGTTGGCAGCGTCGGCTGCCAACGCCAATTCGTTGGCCCTGACGACCGCTTTCTGCA
>CAZHBM010000460.1:0-2958 GCA_964529945.1 uncultured Anaerolineales bacterium
CGCTGGCCGTCCAGGCCGGGTCGCTGCCAGCGCTGCCGTGGTTGCCGCTGCCGGAGTAGTCCAGCATCGCATTGGCAGCGCCTCCCTCCATGGGCAGATAGAAGATCATGGTCGGCGCTGCATCCAAATACCAGGCGGTGGCAGCCGTGGTGGCCGTGCCGGCCAGATCAAAATCACAGGTCAGGTCATCGGTGGTCAAATCCTGGCCGGAGGCAGAGGTCAGGGACAGGTTCTCAGCCACAGGATCGTCGACCCCTCCCTGCAAGGTAACGGTGTTGGAAGGATAGGTGGCGCCCGTCTGACTGTCAGAGAAGGGCGTCACGCGGCACTGCCACGCCTCCCCTTCTTCGGTCTCGGTCGCTTTGACCACGTCAATATCGCCATTGTGAAGGGCTGCAATCTGATCAGCCGAAAGGACGTGATCGTAGACGCGGGCGCCATCGATGCGCCCCTGCCACATCCAGCCGTTGCCGAAACCGAAGGAGCCAATGGAGATGGTGGGATCGGTGACATTCCAGTCACTGGACGGCAGGACAGCAGAATCGACAACACTGCCGTTCTTGTAGAGCACCATCTGGTGGCTGGAGGCATCATAGCTGACTGCCACATGGTACCAGGTGTTCAGCGCCAAGGCTGCACTGTCCTGAACAGTGTCCCAGTTCTGGTTGTGACCAGCCGAGAGCTTGTTGCCGTACGTATCCGGCGCCCACAAAGCGTGACCGCCTGGATCCTGGTCACCGGAGATGATGTTGTTGCCGCCATTCAGGCCGCTGCCGGTACGATATACCCAGGCCACCTTGGTATAGGAAGACCCGGTTGGGAAGAAGTCGCCGACGGATAGGTCATCGGTGCCGTCAAAGGTGAAGGCGCCGTGGCCGTCATGGCCGCCGGTGGCCAGCCAGGCCGTGTCCCCGTGAACCACCGCATCATGACCATTGCCGGAGAAATCAAGCAGCGCGTCGGTGGCGCCGCCTTCCATGGGCAGGTAGACGACCATCTCCGGTGCGCTGTCGCGCAGCCAACTGACGGCGCTGGTGGTGGCCGTGCCAGCCAGGTCGTAGTCACAGGTCAGGTCGTCGGCCGACAAGTGCGGCGCTCCACCGGCGGAGTCCAGCAGCAGGTTCTGCAGCAACGGTTGGTTGGGATCGCCGCTCTGGATGGTGAGCACGTTGGAGGGGTAGAGACTGCCGGCCTCACTGTCCGAGAAGGGAGTCACGCGGCACTGCCAGGTGTCGCCGATCTCAGTTTCGGTGGACTTGACGATCTCCGGATGCTGGTTGTACAGGACGGTGATCTGGGTTGGGGACAGCGCCACCTTGTAGACGCGGACATCATCCAGCAGGCCGGTCCAGGTGTTGGCAAAGTTGCAGGCGCCCAGGAAGGTCTCCTCATCGACATCGTGCAGAGGGACGTTATCCTCACTGTCCACCGGCGCGCCGTCCACATAGAGGGTCAGCACCCCCTCCCCTGCGTCGGGGTCGGCGTCCATGTCGTAGGTCACGGCCACAAATTTCCACTGGTTGGTCGGGAAGGTGCCGGTGGCAGGATAGACCACCTGCTCCCAGTTAGAAACGTAGCGGTGACCGGCGATCAGCTTGTCGTTCTTCATACAGAAGGCGTGGCCGTCGTTGGTCTCACCGCTGACGATGTTTTCGTATGGGCCGCCGGTGTTCTCCCAGTAAACCCAGGCAGATTTGGTATAGGAGCTGTGGGGGAAGGTGTTGACGCCCATCTGGAAGTACTCGGCGCCGTCAAAATCCATGGCCCCATTGCCGTCGAAGCCACCGGTGGCGATAAACGTGGGGGCGCCCACCTTGGTCAAAGAGTGGCTGTTGCCGGAGTAGTCCAACTCCGCGGCCGCCTGCCCGCCCTCGAAGGGGGTGAAGAACTCCATGTCCGGCGCACCGTCACGCCACCAACTGACGGCGGCGGTGGTAGCAGTACCCAACAGGCCGAAGTCACAGGTCAAGTCATCGCTGGGCAGGTCGCTGCCGGAGGCGGAGGTCAGAGACAGGTCATCGATGCCCGGCCCCAGCACCCCGTCCAGCGCGGCAAACCACTTATCGGCCATCTTCTGATTGCCGGTGGCGTTGGGATGCACCCCATCCCCTGTGTCCGCGCTGGCGTCAAAGCCGGTGTACTGGTCGACCACAATCACCGGGGACTGAGCGCTGTCCTTGTTGGCCCCCAGCACGACAATCTGGGCGTTCAAGGTGGGCAGGTTCTCAATGTAGTGTCCGCCGGTCCAGGGAATGATCTGAGCCAATAGGATGGTGATGTTCGGGTTGACATCGCGCAGCTCGTCAATCACCTGGCCCAGCTCGTTGATGGTGCTGGTGACATCGCTGCCGTGGTAGATGTCATTGGTGCCCAGATGAATCAAGGCCACGTCAGGCTGGTAGGTGGTAGCCCAGTTGTGGATCAGCGTCGGGCTGCCATCCAGGAACTGGTCCGTGTGCCAGCCCCAGTGGCCCTCATGCTGGATGTCGCCAAAATCGCCGTCGCTCAGGCTGCCGACGAAATCGATATCATAGCCGGCAGCGATCAATGCCTGGTGCAGCGGCTTGCGGTAGGCGTTGTCGTCGCTGCCCTGGGTGATGGAATCTCCCACCGGCATAATCTTGATAGGGTCGTCGGCACGGACGGGGATCGGTTGCAGCAGCGTCAATAACAGTAAGCCAAGGATCAGACACAGTGGGGGGAAAGCACGGAAGGGCATCTTATGATAGTCCATCTGTTCCTCCAACGGGATCGAACATAGTGGCGCGGGATAGCGTCGGCAATGCAGGCAGGGGCGGACGGATTGACACCATGTTCACGATATCACAATCCGGATGCACACACATCGGGATTACCCTGATTATCACATAGAAGAACCGCGTACGTCGCTGGCGGCGAAACGTACGTAAGAAGATGAGAAGAGGATAAGCAATATTACGTAGGGCTGCCTGTCAGCTT
>CAZHBM010000461.1:0-2953 GCA_964529945.1 uncultured Anaerolineales bacterium
AAAAGGGACGCGTAGCCTGCCAGGACAGATCGATAAGCAAGGTGTCACCTGGTTTGGGTGGGCCATAGTCACTTAGGGGCAGCCGGTGAGGCGTGCCTTGCGGCAAGCCTGCACTGGCGGTGGGGATGGAAACGCCGAGATCGGTCTGTAACAGCATCAAGTGGCCCTCGTCCCAGGTCGGAGGTGCGGTCGTGGCCGGGGTGTATTGGGTGAAGTTCGGCGCCAGCATCGGGTAGCTTGGCAACAGCACAAAAAGAATCAGCGCGACCAGGAGTGGTGGCGCTGCCAGGCGTCGGTCCAGTTTTACGACCGCCCCGGCGATGACCGCCAGGCACAGGCTGACCAGGCCAAGAAGCTGCCACGGATAGGTGACCAGTTCATCCAACTGCAAGAAGCGCCAAACCGCCAGCGATGGGCGGAACAGGAAGAAGGTCAAGACAGCGGTCAAGAGAAGTGCGATCAGGAGCGGCTGCTTGAACCAGAGCCTGCTATCGTCGGTTTGCGGCCAGGCAGGTCGCTGGGTTTCGCTTTCCGATCGAAGCGTCTGGCCGTTGGCCGGTGGTTGAAGCCACAGGACGATAACCAACACAAGCAGGCCGGCCGACGCGACACCAATGCCGAGTGCTAACCCGTCGTTCCATCCGGGGCGGCTTGCCCCAAAGCCCCAGGCGGCCGAGAAAAGCTGCGCAACCAACAAAAAATGATCGCTGAACTTGACATAACCGGAGGGGGCGATACCATGAGCCAGACTGAGCGTGGCAGCGGCCGAAACGGCAAGACCCAAAACAGCCGATACGGGCAGCCACCAGGACCGGCGGAAAGAAGAACCGGTCCTCCTCGGCAGAAGCATGGCGAGCAGGTACCACAGGAGGAGGGCTACAAGGGCCAGGACTGCCAGTCCCAATTGGGTGAATGCAAGGAGCAACCAGACGAAAAAAGTGGTGACGACTGCCGGCAGGGCTGTGCCGTTACGATGCGGGCCGACGAGACAAGCCGCCGCCAATGGCAGGAGGCCCAGAAACAAGGCTTCTCCAAAAGCGCCGCGCACGAAAACGGATGCCAGGTGGTAGGGAGCATACAGATAAACCAGGGCACCAATCAGCGCCCCGGCCGGTCCCCACCAACGGCGAAGCCAGGCATACACCGTGACCGTTGACAGAGCCAAACCAAAGACGAAGACGAGTTTTATACTTGTGAGCGGGGAAGCGCCCAGGCTCTCAATTGCGCGCGCCAAATAGTAAGGTAAAATGCCGTCGCCTCGGAAGGGTTCAAAGGCGGTAACGCTGTCCGGTACCCAGACAAGACCCCTGCCGGCATTTGTAGGGTTCGTCAGATTGTAGACAGGCACGAACCCGCTGTGCACCTGCAAATAGCCGGGGTACGCCAGCGGTGCGATAACGAAAACCGACAGCAGCAGCGCAAGGGCCAGGTACACGGTATCCAAACGCTTCCAGGTTAAAGGGTGGATGTTCACGGCCTCCTCGACGCAGCGAAAGACAATCGAAATGCGAGCGGATTCTACCGTAAGTCGGCAGCCGGTGCAACTACGCCGGAGGGGACATTTGTCTGACAGTTGGGTCGCTTTGCTGGTGGCGTTGACCTGCAGTATGACGGCGCTTATAATGTGTGACGTGTAACCGAAACGTGGCATTTGCTCGAGCCCTCATAGTCGCCGACACAGGAGACAGAAAATGCGACAGATTCGCCTGCTTGACCTTGGAAATGTGCCTTACGTACGGTCGCAAACGGTATATCACGCCGCTGCCTACCTGGCCGACGAGGTGGGCGTTGACAGCATCATATTGGTCAGCCCTGAGCGCCCCTACGTGTGCCTTGGCTTTCACCAAGACCTGGAAAAGGAAGTTGAACTGGATTTCTGCCGGGAACGTGGATTGCCGATCGTGCGGCGTGAGGTGGGAGGCGGTGCGGTTTACCTGGACCAGAACCAGGTGTTCATCCAATGGGTATTCCGGCAGGGGCAGTTGCCGGATAACCTGACAGCGCGCTTCGAGCTCTATGCCCGGCCGCTGGTCGAGACCTACCAGGCCCTGGGAATCAATGCCAGCTTCCGGCCGGTCAACGACATTCACGTAGAGGGCAAGAAGATCGGCGGCACAGGTGCGGCTCAATTGGGAGCGGCGGACGTGGTGGTGGGCAGCCTGATGTTCGATTTCGACAAGGAGACGATGTCCCGCGTACTCAAAGTGTCGTCGGAAAAAATGCGCGACAAAGTGTTTGAGAGCCTGACCCAATACATGACGACCATGGTCGAGCAATTAGGGGCGATGCCGGACCGGCGACAGGTCTTGGCGCAGTATTTGAAGCTGTGTGCCGGCGCTTTGCAGTCCGAGATCGTGCCCGGCTTGTGGACGACGGCCGAAGAGACCAAGGCCAAGGAGCTCGATACACTCTTCACTTCCCAGGAATGGCTGCTGCAGCAAGGTGGGTTGAGGACCGGCCCGGGCGTCAAGATCAGTGAAGACGTGCGGGTGGTGGACGGCGCCTTCAAGGCGCCGGGTGGGCTGATACGGGTAACGGCGCGACTTAGAAACCAGGTCATCGACGACATTTCGTTGACCGGTGATTTCACCTTGTTGCCGGCGTCGGCGGGATTGGCGCTGGAGGAGGCACTGATGGGTGTGGTGGCCGAGGCCGGCCCGTTGCTGGCCGCCATTGGATCGGTTTACAGGCAGTTGGCAATCGAGTCTCCGGGCGTGACGGCGCAAGACTTTGCACAGGCCGTCTTGAACGCGGCTGCGCAATCAAGTCGATAGAGACTTCTCCGGTCAGCAACAATTATAGCCGGCGGGTGGAACCTGTGGTGGTATCGACGTTCCAGGAAAGTTCTTTCACCCACCTGCAGCGGTGTTGAGTGGACGCAGGATTTCATCGGACGTATGCAGTCGTGTGCAGCTTTCCGAAATATTTTCAAAAACCGGCATTGACGCTGGTT
>CAZHBM010000462.1:0-2948 GCA_964529945.1 uncultured Anaerolineales bacterium
CCTCGTGATCCTCGTGATCGTCTTCGTGCTCGTCGTCGTGACTGTCGTCGTTGCTGTTGTGGGAACCGGAGGAGGACCCGCCTCCGCCGCCACCACTGCCTGTCAGGGCCGGTTGTTGACCGGCAAGCTGGTCGTAAGCTGCCTGCAATTGGGCGTAAGTATCTTCGATTTGCGCCCGCAACTGGGCCTCTTCGGCCGCTAACTGGGCGATCTTCTGATCCATCTCGGCCTGGAAGAAAGCGTCTTCGGTGGCCAGTTTTTGCTGCAATTCATCTTCTTGCGCCGTCAGCCCTGCCAGCTCGGCTTTCATTTCCTGTAGACTCTGCTCCCGCTCGGCCAACAGTGTGTCCAACTCTTCGCGTCTTTCCGCGAAGGTATTCTCCTGGATGGTCATTTGCGCTTCAGTGGTGTGGATTTGCAGTGACAGCTGACGATTGGTATGAATCAACTCCTGGGTAAAATCATAGTCATCCTCGATAGCCGGTGCGTAACCTATTTCGCCGTCCGGCGAGACAGGTAAGACTGTCGCCGTCGGGGCGACCGTTTCGGTACCGGGGCCGGCGGCCAAAAGGCGCGTTGGCGAGGTGGCCAACTGGACGACCGGCAACACAAGAATCGACAAACCGGCCAGTGCCGTACCAAAAATAATCGCCTGCTTTTTAGGTTGCGGTTTCATCTTTACGTCTCTCCTGTTAAATAACGGCCGCCCTACTGGCCCAACTGCGCATTCGCTTCTTCTAATTTGGCCAGGCCCTCGTCCAACTGGGCCTGGAGTTGGGCCAGACGAGCCTGGCGCTGATCTTCAAATTGAGCCCGTTGGGCGTCAAAATAGGCTCGGTGATCGTTCAAGGTCTGCTCCAGGGTGTCCAACTGGTCCTGGTTGGAGGTGTTTTCCTGCTCCAACCGGGCCAGCTCATCGTCGTAGCTCTGCAATTGGCTTTCCACCTGCACGAAATAGGCCTGGTACTCGGCCTGGCGCGCTTCGCTGAGGCGCGTCAACTCGTCCAGTCGAGACTGATAGCCGTTTGCGTTTAGCCAAAGTTCTCTTTGATCCGGTTGGGCAGATACCTGCTCGGCGACGCTCGCCGGGGCCTCAACCGGTTCAGGGGTCGCCTGATCCACGACACTTGCGCTCTCGGCGTCTGCAACCGGGGTCAAAGCACGCGTCGTGCCGGTCATTTTCAAGCCCACAAACAACACGATTACCGCCAGTACGAACGAGACGCCTGCTGCCCTAAACTTGGTCATCATAAACTCCTTATCCAGTCAAAGACTATTCGCTATTACCGGAAATGAGATACTCTACGGGTGCCACGGGGTGGCTTCTTTGTGCACTCAGCAATAATTTTAGACGAAAAATGCGTTGCGTTGGTTAAACCTATCTCAAACTTGCCTTAAAACCATGTTAAGAACCGCACCCGACCGCCGGGGCCAGCACATAGAGCTTGCCCCAGAAGGAATCTCAGATAGAATAAGAGTCGGAATGACGGAGTCGAAGGGTTTTGGCCGGCCGTTCAGGTCACTGCGGCACGGCCTGAAATGCGAAACGAGAACAGGAGGGAAAAGTATGCGGACGAAGAAATTGGGATGGACGGATCTGGATCTGACAACAATGGGGATGGGCAGCTACGCACTGGGAGGCAAGGACTGGGAATTCGGATGGGGCCCACAGGATGACCAGGAATCCATTGACGCGTTTCGTCGTGCCTTCGAGCTGGGAATAAACTGGATCGATACCGCAGCGGCGTATGGCCTCGGGCACGCTGAGAGTGTCGTGGCACGCGCGCTGGAAGGCGTCTCCCCCAAGCCGATAATTGCCACAAAGCTCGGCCTGGGTTGGGACGATCAGGGTAACATACACAAAGTGTTCACCAGGCAGTCAGTCCGGCGGGAGACCGAGGCCAGCCTGAAGCGGCTGAATGTGGACACAATCGATCTGTACCAGGTGCACTGGCCGCCGGTACCCGACGACACCCTCGAGGAAGGCTGGACGGAAATGGCCAGGTTGGTCGACGAAGGCAAGGTGCGCTATCTGGGCGTGTCCAACTTCAGCGTCGAGCAGATGAAACGCGCCCAGGCAATCCACCCCATCGCCTCACTGCAGCCACCATACAGCATGATACGGCGCGAGATCGAGGAGAGCATTCTGCCTTTCTGCGCGGCCAACAATATCGGCGTGGTCGTCTACAGCCCCCTACAGGAGGGGCTATTGAGCGGCGCGATGACTCGCCAGCGACTCGAGAATCTACCCGATGGCGACCACCGCCGGTTGGACCCGTTCTTCAAAGAGCCTCAGGTGTCGCGGTACCTGGCTGCGGTGGAGGAGTTGCGGGTCCTGGCAGAAAAACGCGGCCGGACCGTCGCCCAACTGGCCATCGCCTGGACCCTGCGCCGGCCCGAAGTGACGGCGGCCATCGTCGGCGCCCGGCGCCCCTCGCAGATCGAGGGTACCGCTCCGGCTGCCGATTGGGTGCTCTCGGACGAGGAGAAGTCGGCCGTCGAGGTCATCCTGGAGAAATATCGGGCGTAGTGCCGCTCGCTGCCGCTATCCACCGCGCCTGGGGCGCTGTACACGCTCCAGGCCTCTTTTTTATCGTGGTCACTTGAGTGCAAGCAGGCCGGCCCCCTGCCCCACGATTCGTGTAGCCTATTAACCCCTTTTTTGATTTCATTCATAACATACCCGTTCTATATGTTTAATCGCTACACGAAGTGAGCCCGCTTGTGCGTCCTGCGCCCAGCATGGTAATATCCAATAATCGGCCTGTGAGGTGTTGCAGGGCCCCGCCAATCGCTATCCATTGAGGAGGAACCCTGAATGCATAAGTTCAAGCCGTGCCGCCTGATCATTGTTGTTCTTCTCCTGGTGTGGGTGACGACGGCCTGCGCCGGCGGCACTTCCGCTCCGGCCACAACCGAAGCCGCCCCGGCAGCTACACAAGCCGCCA
>CAZHBM010000463.1:0-2902 GCA_964529945.1 uncultured Anaerolineales bacterium
TAGGGAGTGGAATGTTCATCAACACCGCGCTGCCGGAGAACAGCGCCGAGTTTTCGCGCGGTGTGGCGGTTGATTAGCCTCCCCGCTCTTCCAGCTCGCCGGTACCCCAAGTGCTAACAGCCTCCTCAGACAGCTGTGTCCCAAGTCTTTTTGTTGGAGAAATTGGACCGGCCCAAGCGATAAAACCGGCCGCCAACTCTTCTGGGTTTCTACCCACAAAATGGGACACACACCTTCAGACACGTTCCTTGCTCAAAAGGGCTCGTCGGTAGAGGTGCGCCTGATAGCGCAGATACAACGTCAGGGCCACAACCACAATGGCGATGCCGGCTACCTGCCACAGCGACCGCAGGTGCTCGCCCAATATGAGCCACCCCATACCGACGGCCACAATCAGTCGCCAACTGAGAAGACTGGAATAGAAAGATGCTTTCGTTTTTGAGATCGCCAATACCTGGCTGATGGTAGCGCCCATAACCGCGAAGATTGTGAATAGGATGTAAATCACCCAGAGGGATGAGGAAAAGGAAGTGAAGGCTGAGACTCGTTCTCCGCCGGCAAGTCCCATAAGTCCGTAGGCCACGCACAACGCCAGAGACTGGTGGAAACTGACACTAAGGGGAGAATATTGGGCAGTCGACATCTTGCGCAAATAAGCGACCAGGAAAGCCATCGCTATGGATGAACCTAATGCGATGCCAATACCGACCAGATCCGAGTGACCACCCGGCAGGTGAAGGTTAAACGGATCCACCGTGATGACCAGGAATGAGCCGACGCTGGTCGCCAGCAATGCCGGTATCGTCCGGGGTGGGATGCGCTCGCGCATCAGCATCCAGGCCGCAATGGGCGTCAAAAAGGGCACAATCATATCGATAAGCTGCACGTAAGCGACCAAGGTATACTGCAAGGCCAGCAACTTGGAGGCAGACCGTACCACGATCACGAAAGAAAGCACCCACACGGTAACGTCTTTGTAATTGCGCCAGCTAAGTTCGCGGCGCGCCAAGAAAAACGCCACTGCGGCGGTTAAGCCGAAACTGATGCTCAGGGCAAAAAGAATAGGCGTTCGCGGCGAAAGATATTTGACCAAAACCAGATACAGGCCAAAGCCGGTGTGGGCAGCCAGAGCCAACCACAATGCCCAGGCTCCGCCTTGATCGGGGGTGTCTGTGGCGGTTGGCCTGGAGCCACCGTTCCCAGCCTTCTTCGAGATACGCGCTATGGTTGGGGAATCAGGGAGGTTCAAATCCAGCCACGCCAATCCGCCGGTTACGGCAAAGTGTTGTAGTAGACCCAGGCGCCGGTGTGCAGCGCTGCAAAAGCTATCAGTAGCACTGCCAGGCGCGGTAGTTCGCGCTTCTTCCAACTATGTCGAACCAGGATAAAGGCTGCCCACAACGTATAGACGAAAGCCGACGGGGCGAATAGGTCCCAGTCTTTGCGTCCGCCGTAATCGGGATTCCAGACGAAGGTCAATAATAGATAGGCCACACCGGCAACGGCCAGGAAGGTGTTGATTTGGCGATCAGCCCCATCGTCCACACCGGCCGGCCTCGCCTCCATCGGTGGGTTGATTGCCCTTGGAAATAACCGGCTCCCCAACCCAGCAACTCCCAGGAAAAACAGAAGCCCCAAGCCTATGGGAGAGACCAGCAAATGCTCGTTCAACCAATCCAGCATGTGGGCGCCGGAAAACATCGTGTAGCGTTGCCATTCGGTCGTCACGTGGAACAGAGGAACGAAGGGAATGGCATCGGCCCCGCCCGGCCGGTCGCTGGTCAGCAGGGCTCCCGGCCCGTGCCCGCCCGATAGCATAAGCAGCGACAGGGCGGCGAATACCAGCAACGGCGGCAAGACCACAGCCGCCCAACGCCCGCCGAGGGACGGCTTGCCCGATCGTGCTTCCTTCGACCCGCCGGCCCGGTCACCACGCCAGGCCAGAAAGACTACGGCCGGCCAGATCACGATTGTGGACGGGTGGAACGCGTTGGTGATACCCAACGCCAGTGAAACCCAGACCAGCCCGCGCCCGGTCTGCATATATCTGACGGCCAAAAGCAGCGTCGCCAGCAAGCCCAGCGACATGAGCGTGTAGTTTTCGATGTAGCCGAAGAAAAGCTCCATCGTACCGGTTGTGGCTACAAGACCGAAAAAGATGACCTTTTCTGTCGTATTGCGCCCCAGCCTGTCCGCCAGAAGAAACAGAACGAATAGAAATCCCACCCCGGCCAGCACACTGCTGGCTGCGTACAGAGTATCAACCCCGATTCCGGTAGAGGGGTTAAGCAGGAACCACAACTGCGCGTGAGAAAACACAGTCAAAGGAGATTGCCAGTTATAAACGGTCCATACAGGACGGTCAGGGCCGGTATAGGAGAGCGCCTTGACAATAAACTCCGCATCGCCCCAGCGAAGATGCCGGATGCGCAAAAACCAAAACGGCACCGCCGCCGCAACGGACAGGACAGTATACCAGCGGTAGCGGTGAGTCTTGCCGGGCAGCCAATTCCAGAAGCGGCGACAGATCTTGAGGATCACGTCGGCAACCGGCGGCAAACTGGTCGAGGCCACCACCACCGCCCCCAGCCAGGCAATGAGCGGCGCAAGAGCTGTGTAGTGCCATACCCCCCACCAAGTGTCTTCGGGCAGGTTGCGTGCTACCAGATGTAAGGCCAGCAAAGCCAACACAAACAGACGAATTACCAGGCCCAAGCAATCTCCTCCGGTCTCGAGTGTCGAGACAATACAGGCTATTGTACTCAAATCGAATGGGATTGTCTATTTTTTTCGCGCCTCCGGATATGTTCCTCTTTTCTTGGTGAAGAACCACGCGAGCTGCTGGCCGGTTCTATATCTTTTGGTTTTTTGTGGGTGGAAAGCTTTCCACCCACAAAAAACT
>CAZHBM010000464.1:0-2892 GCA_964529945.1 uncultured Anaerolineales bacterium
CGTCTACCGGCTCTGGTCGAACTTCTGGAACTCAGCCACATTCGCCCGCAAGATCTCCACCATCCTCTGAATCTCCTGGTGGAACTCGTTGATGCTGGCCTCAGCCGCCTTGACCTGAGCCTGAGCGTCGGCCGAACGCGTTCCCCACCAGCTGCCTTTGACCGTGTAGAGCTCGGTCAACAAATCGGTCACGTATTTCCTGGCGCGATCCCCCTTGGACTGCATGTGCTCGGCTTCCGCCTTTACTTCATCCGCACTCATGCCGACATCAAATAGATTTGCCACGGATATTCTCCTTTCTTAAGGATAATAAATCTGGTCGGAAATGTCTCCTACCAGTCAATAGCATCTAACGCATTCGCGACGGTGTACCGCATCTCCGGTACGACCAGTGGGCCAGATGCCGCTCCTCCTGTTGCCAGGGAGACAGTCACTTCTCGACGTGTCACCCGGCCAGACATACCATCACCTCCTCCGAATACTATCTATCCACGTGGGCAAATCCGGCTGACCGGACTTGCAGTCGGCAATCAGCACCCGTCGATACCGACTACGGCGGACAAACATGCCATGGCCCGGCGGCAGAGGCTTGTCGGCTTCTCCATGGGGCAAGGAAACGTTGAAGACGTCCAGGTCGCGCCTGAAGCTAGTGCCCAGCAGGAAACCAGTCATTCCGTCTCGCAGCGCCTTGGCTAAACCGGAATAGGCCCGGCTGACAGTTTCAATGGAACCAGCCAGAAGAACGTAGAAGCGCAAGCCGCGCCCCTGGCCCATCAGCAGTTGCAGCTGACGCTGCTTGTCCTCTCCGACCGCCAGCTCCCACTGGTCCAGGTCGTCCCCCACCAGCACAATGGGCGGGTATTGTCTCACGAAGGCTTGTTCGTCGATCACGCCGCCGGCAGCCTCGCGAGCCGCTTCCAGAGCATCGCGCCGCTCATCCAGGGACTGCTTGATGTCTGCCAGTGCCTCGGCCAATTGTTCGTCATCGCGGAGATACTTCTTCACGTGCGGCAGGGTCTGATAGATGCCCAGGCGTTGATTTCCTATTCCCACCACATACATCTGCAGGCGGTCCGGTGACATACACTCGGCCAATGACAGTAGCCAAGTCTGCAACAGAGTCGTCTTGCCCCCCCCTATCGATCCGGTGATCAAGAAATGCGGCCCATCGTCCAGGTCAACTGCGAAGGGTTCCAGAGTGTCCACCGCCAAGCCAATGGGCACCGCCAGGGTTTCCCCGGGCGCAGGTTGATCGGCAGCCGGAGTGAGCACCTCAGACAACGTGATCTGCTGAGGAAGCTCAGGCACCGTAGCTGCCCGAAAGCCCTGCCAGGTCGAGGAAATCTGGCCGATCAGCTGTTGCAAGGCAAGGCCCCGCGCCATCTCATCCTCACCAGCAGTGGGCAACGCCGTCTGGAATTCCAGCGGCGGCTGGGCGCGCACCAACCCCCGGCCGGGGATGCCAGCAGCAGGGTACAGGCCGTCGCTGCGCCCGACCGTGAAGGCATAGTCGGTCCTGTCCTGCAGCTCGAGGGCGATGGCCATACCAATGTTGCTCTGCAGCCGCATGGGGATTTCCACGGCTGAGTTGCACGTCAGGGCTACGTGGACGCCGAGGTTGCTGCCCTCCCGGATGATGCGTTCCACATCATCCATCAGGTTCTCATAGTTAGACCGAAACTCAGCGAAGTTGTCGATCAAGAGGATGATAGCCGGCGGAGCCTCTGTTTGTTGACGGCGATACCCGGAGAACGTGCCAATACCTGCGTCGGACAGCAACCGCTTGCGGCTCTCGATCTCTCGGGAGACCATACCCATTAGCCGCCCCAGACGTTCCGAATCCTCGGGGAAGACGACCGCACCCACGTGAGGAAGTGCTTCAAACTGCTTCAGCTGACGTCCACCGAAATCCACCATATACAAATTGACCTCGGCCGGGGAGAAGTCCAGCGCGAGCGAGGTTACCAGGGTCTGCAAGAGGGTGGATTTTCCCGAACCGGGAGAACCGTAGACAGCCAGATGGCCTTCGCGGCCAAAGTTCAATCGCAGCGGCGATTGCGCCTGTTGGCGAGGGTCGTCCACAAGGCCGATGACAGGCGCCAACCAGTCCGCCGGCGGAGACCAGTCCTGACCATTCCATCCACCGTCGACCGGTCGCGTTTCCGGCAGAAATATGGTTTCCGCCAGGGGCGGCAGCCAAGGACCGGTCAACGGTGAGATGCCGTTGCTCACCGCCTCCTCTCGCAGACCTCTCACCACTGCCTGCAGCTGGGTCTGGCCAGCTTGAGCTGGACGGGCGCCATCAAGCAGCGGCCACAGTCGTCGCCGGCTGCCATTGAGTTGGACCTCGGCTACAGCCTCACCACCCGAAGCGCGGTGAGCGGCGGGATTGTACGCCGCACCACTCCAGGCCGTCTGGAACAACTCGAAGACCTCGTCCATGCCCACCTGGAAATAGGCGCGTCCCGGCCGCCTGATGGACGCAGCGTCATCCCGCTTGAGGACTTCCCGGCTGTCTTCGGGCTGCTCGACGCGAAGGCACAAGCGGAAACGTGTGTTGCCCCAGATCTGGTCATTGACCACACCGGCCGGTTTCTGCGTGGCCAGAATGAGGTGCACTCCCAGGCTGCGGCCCACACGCACGCCGCTCACCAGCTCTGCCATGAACTCCGGCTGGTTCTGGACCAGCTCAGCGAACTCATCAGCAATGATAATCAAGTGGGGCAGTGGTTCGTCAGCCTTTCCCTGACGGTGCAGGCGTTGATAGTCATCGATCACCGTCTTGGGTGTCGTTCGCAAGACTGCAACCTTTGCTTTTGTCATCGTATGTCTCCTCGAATAGCCTACAAGCTCCACTATCTCCCGGTAACCCGGATCTCGTCCAGGATGATG
>CAZHBM010000465.1:0-2881 GCA_964529945.1 uncultured Anaerolineales bacterium
GTAGCCCACCAAACGATACGCTTTTACCCTGACCGGATTGAATTCTATCTGGATCTCCGTAGCCCGCACATCAGCCGCATTCTTCAGAACCAGATGGGTTTCCAGCACATCCCCGGGCCGGGAGCCTGCCGCTGTGCCTTCAAGATGCACTACCCCGAGTGTGACCTGTACTGTGTCGATTATCTGCGTACGGTGATCAAAGAGGAGACCGCTGGTCGGGTGGCCGGTATCGTACTGGAGCCGGTCCAAGGCTGGGGTGGATCGGTGGTCCCGCCGGATGGATGGATACAGAAGATTCGGGCATTGTGCGACGAGTACGGCATTTTGCTGATGGCCGACGAGGTGCTGACCTGTATGGCACGCACGGGCAAGATGTTCGCCATGGAACATTGGGATACCGTGCCGGACGTGATGATCCTGGGTAAGGGATTGGGCAATGGTTTTCCGGTGACGGCCATGCTGGTCAGCGAAAAATACAGGAGCCAGGTTGAGAAGATCAGCGCTTCTACGTCTTACGGCGGCAACCCGATGGCCTGCGCGGCCGCATTGGCGTCGATTGAGGTCATCGAGGAGGAAGACGTGTGCCGGCGAGCGACCCACCTGGGTGAGTTGTTGCTGGAACGTATGCGTACTATGCAGCGCAACCACCCCATTATAGGTGAAGTCCGCGGCCTGGGATGCCTGTTGGGCATCGAACTGGTCAAGGACAAGGCGACCGGCGAACCGTTCCTCGAAGCCGGGCAGAAGGTGTACCAGAAAGCATTTTCCAAGGGGGTGGCCTGGATTCCTGCCTGGCATATCCTGCGGATGTCGCCGCCGATGATCATGCAAGACGCGGTGGCGCTGAAGGCGATGGATATTATTGAAGAGTCCATCTACGAGGTGGAAAAGGAGCATGGGTACGTATGAGCGTCAAGCCTATACTGGGCGTAGGGATGTTGGGCTATGGCTTCATCGGCAAGGTGCACAGTCTGGCCTATCAAGTGTTGCCGATGATATACGATCCGGCACCTGCCCGGATCAAACTGGTGGGTGCGGCCACAGCCAGCCAGAAGTCGGCTGCCAAAGCCGTCGATCAAGCCGGATACGAATTCGGCACCACCGATTGGCGTGAATTGATAGCCCGGGACGACATCGACATCGTCAATTGCTGTACACCCAACTATCTGCATAGAGATATGCTGCTGGTCGCATTGCAGGCCGGCAAACACGTCTACTGCGACAAACCGCTGGCGATGAATCTGGCCGAAGCACGTGAGATCGTAGCGGCGGCCGAGGCCAGTGGCAAACAGCACCAGATGAACTTCCAATGCCGTTACATTCCAGCCATTCTGCGCGCCAAGCAACTGGTCGAGGATGGCTTCCTCGGCGAGGTGTTTAGTTTTCGGGCTGCCTATTTGCACGCCGGCTACATCGACCCCGGGCGGCCTATGTCGTGGCGGCTGGATGCCAGTCAGGGCGGCGCTGGGGCGCTCTTCGATCTGGGGGCACACGTGGTGGACCTGATCCGTTATTTGTTGGGGGATTTTGCCAGTGTGTTGGCCGTAACGGAAACGTTCATCCCCGAACGACCGGTGGCCAAAGGTGCGACACAGAAAACGCCGGTTAACGTGGACGATATGGCACTCGTAACGGCCCGTTTGGCCGGCGGAGCCATTGGGACAATCGAGGCGTCGCGTTTGGCCACCGGCACCAACGACGAGTTGCGGCTTGAGATCCATGGTCAGAAAGGCGCATTACGTTTTAATCTGATGGACCCCAACTGGTTGTACGTCTATGACACGCGTGATGCGGAGACGCCGATCGGTGGCGAGCGAGGATTCAAAGCGATTGAGACAGTGCAGCGCTATCCCGCGCCGGCGGTTCTGCCAGGGCCGAAATTCGCCATCGGCTGGATACGCTATCACGTCGCCAGCCAGTTCGCGTTTGTCTCGGCGCTGGTCGAGGGTCGTCCTACGAGCCCCAACCTGGTAGATGGTTTGAAGGCTCAGGAGGTGCTCGAGGCCTGCAGTCTGTCGGCCCGGCAAGGAAAGTGGGTAGATCTACCCTTACCACAAGCGGCATAGGAGACGCTCTAAGCAGATGTGATGGCCCGCCGCGATAGGGAAGATCTGCTCCTTCGCTGTGGGCAAAACGACCGGGCGAGCCAATCGAGGCCGCTACCCATTTCAAGGTATCAGTGACTTCGTTCGGCTGGCCAGGTATTTTGTTGTGATCTCTATGCTAGCCGGCGCAGCGTTGGAAGGCCGGCAGGTGTTGTTCCTGTAATGCCAGTTGCAGTGCAGAATAGACGGCCAGGATGTCCGGGCGATCCGTAATCCGGTCCAATTGATCGCATAGGTCGGCGTTGGCAACCTCTGTTTCGACAGCCTGCCGTACAGCCTGACTGCAGGCTGTCGAAGCTATCTATCGTGCCGCCCCACACGTTGTCGGGCACCGATAGGGCGTAGGTAGCGAACAGATCCTAACAACGCGTCGATGTGCCTGCCCGCTGCTTGCTGGATAGTGGCGAATGGCCGCACCGGACCGAAATCTTGTATGACCTGGTCATACACTGCCCAGGCGTGGTATTCATTTTTGAGCGCCAGCAGCAGGTCGTCAATTTCTGCCTGGCTGAGCTGCTCGTCGATTGGCATGGGATTCAGGTCACAAATGGGGCAATCTGCGGACAAGGTCGGTTGTACCTCTGTAGCGGCTTGCGAGACGGTCACCGGCACAAAGAAGGCGATTACTGCCACTGCAACAACAGTTAACATAATCAAAGAGCGTTTCATAGATTCATTCTCCTAAGAAGACGTCACCGGGGGAATGTCCTCACGGCTGAACCATCGGGACGCCTGATAGTTTTGTTTTCCAATTGCACCAACAGCATAGCCGGTTT
>CAZHBM010000466.1:0-2870 GCA_964529945.1 uncultured Anaerolineales bacterium
AGCCGCTGCAACTCGCTCATCTCGTGAACTTGACGTTGTATACCGTCCTGAAACGACTGCAACCCTTCCATCGCCCGTTTGATCAGATGATGGTCTTGGGCGTATTGCTCCATACGGTTTTCGAATTCGCCCATACGCTGGCGGTAGGCTTCCACCTCCTGACTCCAGGTGGACATCTGGCGCTCACGTTGCATCTCCTGAAATTGCGCCTTCTCCTGATCCTTGTTCTGAAACTGGCGCATTTCGTCAATGCCGGCCCTGATTTCGCCCAGGCGCGGCGGCAACTGCTCCAATTGCTGGAGACGGGGGACCAGACTTTCAACACGCTTCAAAGCCTGTGTGACCTGATTCTGCAGGTCGGCCACGCGCTTGGCATCTTGTCGGCGTTGAGTCTCAAAAAAAGTCGTGCTGCGTTTCCATTCGTCTCGGTCACGATTGCCTTCCGAAGACTGTTGCTGCAACTGGGCGAATTCTCGGCCCAACCGCTGCACGTCAGCCCGATGGGCAGCCATATCTTCGTCGTAACGCCGGAAACGTTCCAACTCTTTGCGGTAGTCGGCTACGGTATGGGTGATGTTCTCAATTTCAACCTGCCGAATGCGGTCGCTGTCGCGCAATGCTTGTTGTCTGCGCGTCTCACCACGGTCAATCAGCTCGTTCACCTGCTCCGTGAAGCGCTCGAATTTAGCATCAATCTTTAATAGGCGGTCAAGCTGGCCTTGAAGTCCGCTGATTTGACCTTCCAGCTCTTCAACGTGTTTCTCACGCTCTTCCCGCTCGGCAAGAAGTAGTTCAACTTGCTGACGGAGCTGGCCCAATTCGTTCCGGTCCTGCTGCTGGGCCTGGTCGAGCCAACTCACCATTTGGGATAACTGACTGTGTTCCATCGATTCAACGCCTCCTCAAAGGACATGGCAAAAATTGTATCACGAGCCCCCACTGCAGGCAAGCAACTGCGAGCCGGAAGGGTCTGTCCCCAGTCTTCTGTTGGAGACGTTGGACCGAGCCAAGGCTTGGCTGCCAAGCAGGCTCGTGAGAGACCGCTCACTTTGTGTTTTAAGAAGCGCATAGAATCATGTAGTATTTCGTGAATGGAAGGCTTTCCGCCGGCTCACGTGGCTTTCCACCAAGAAGATGGGACACACCCGGCCGGAAGAACCCAAAAGTGTTTGCTTTAAGCCTGTCTTTATGATAAACTGGTCGGGCTATGGCTATGGCAGTGGATGATAATTTGACATACGAGGCAGTGAACGGCTTATCGATAATTCACGCCGAGTCACTCCTTATGGAGCCCGGGCTGCTGCACGCCGTATATACCCGAGTCGGAGGGGTAAGCCAAAGTCCCTACGCAAGTCTGAATTTGGGTCATTCGGTGGGTGATGCGCCGGAAGCGGTCGACATCAATATGAAACGGGCTTTGAATGCCGTCCACGTACCACAGGCCAGGGTAGTCACCTGCCATTTGGTGCATAGCGCTGAGGTCAGAGTGGTCGGCAACGACGACGCCGGCCATGTTGTCGGAAAATGCGATGGGTTGGTCACCGAGGACAGAGAAGTCTTTCTGTTCATGCGCTTCGCGGACTGCCTGCCTATTCTCATTAACGATCCGGTGCGCGATGTGGTTTCACTGGCCCACGCCGGTTGGCGTGGCACAGTGAAAAATGTGGCGGGAGCCGTCGTAAACACGATGGTAGATCGACTGGGTTGTGCTGCAGAAAACCTGGTGGCAGTCTTGGGGCCGGCAATCGGGCCTTGCTGCTATGAGATCGGTGAGGAAGTGATTGAGGCTGTCACGCAGACGTTTGGCAGCGATTTTCATCTGTTGGCTAATCACCACGGCAATCACGCACATTTCGACCTGTGGGAAGCCAACCGTCGGCAACTGGCTACGGCAGGGGTCGACAAGATCTTTAAAATGCCTCTATGTACAGCCTGTAACGTGGGGCACTTTTTTTCCCATCGCGCTGAGAAAGGCCTGACTGGTCGCTTCGGCGTCGTCATCGGTTACACCGCCTGAACTCCAGAAGATTGCGGGCATACAAGTGAATCGCTACAATGCAGACCGCGTAAATGAAAGGCAACCCGATTCAGGCGACAGCGTGCCCACCTCAGGCTTCCAGGCCATCGCCAACAATTTGGCTGAGGTGCGCAGGCGTATCGTGGCTGCTGCCCAACGCGGCGGGAGAACCGGTGACGAGGTGATCTTGGTGGCCGTCACCAAGACCCGACCTTTGTCCATGGTTGAAGCCGCCTATCAGGCGGGCGTGCGCCATTTTGGCGAAAACCGCGTCGAAGAAGGACGGAACAAAATACCGGCCTTCGTGAACTGCTGGTCACAAGCTGACCCCGGCGGAAAAAGACCCCAGTGGCATATGATCGGCCACGTGCAACAGCGTAAAGCGGCCGACGTTTGGACACTTTTCGACTGGGTCCATTCGTTAGACAGCCTCAAACTGGCACGTCGTTTTGAGAGACTGGCCGTCATCGAAAAGCCTCCATTGCCGGTGCTGTTGGAAATCAATGTATCCGGAGAAGACAGCAAGTATGGCTTCTCGGCGGCTGGATGGGAGCACAACCGCAGCCTACGCGAGGGTCTATTTATTGCAGTAGAAGAGATAGGTACACTATCCCATCTACGGATGGAAGGCCTGATGACAATGGCCCCCATCGTCACCGATCCCGAACAGGCCCGCCCGGTATTTGCCGGATTGCGCAAGCTGCGGGATGCTCTGCGGGAGAGGTTCCCGGCTTTTGGCTGGCAGCATCTGTCCATGGGGATGACCGACGACTACGAGGTGGCGGTTGAGGAAGGGGCTACAATGGTGCGCATTGGTCGCGCCATTTTCGACATCGAAACGTGATGCCGAACT
>CAZHBM010000467.1:0-669 GCA_964529945.1 uncultured Anaerolineales bacterium
TGCGGCCAATGCCAGCGCCAGACGTAATAATAGAACACCAGCGACAACTCGGAGGTCAGGCTGATCAATATCGCCCGCCAGGTCACGGCCGGCGTCAGGCTGGCGGCGGCCAGCGGCAGCAGCCACAGCGGATACCAGATGCGGTAGCTGGTGCCGCAGATCAGGTAGGCGAAATAGCTCAAGAACCCGGCCGCGGCCAGGTTCAGGCGCCGGCGCCACAGTTGGACGGCCGCCCAGCCAAAGAAGAACAAGAACACCAGTTGCCCGCTCAAGCGCGGCACGCTCCGCGCCACCGTTTTGGGCAGCGTCTCACGCAGGGTCAAGCGCAGCGCAGCGGCCACCGTGTAGGTGTAGCGGTTGGCCATTTCATCCAGAACGCCGGCAATGCTCTTCCACGGCGGCCAGAAAGGCACGTACAGCAGCAAGGCCACCGCAGCGCCGACGGCGGCCAGGCCCAGTAGAGTCAGGATACGCCGTTTCCAGCCTACCTGCTCGCGCAGCACGGCCACCACCAGCAAGACAACCATCAACGCCGCCGCCGCTTTGATCGCCACCGCCAGTGTTATCAGCACGGCCGGCAGCACCCAGCCCCCACTGCGCCCCCGGTCCCGGACTACCGTGTCAGATTCCAGCCGAAGTCGCTCGTGTTCCACAAGCACCACGCCTCGA
>CAZHBM010000467.1:679-2862 GCA_964529945.1 uncultured Anaerolineales bacterium
GCTGGCCGTGGCGCTGGTATCCTGCTTGAGGGCCAGCCCCCGCTGCGCCCCCAGTCGCGCTCCCGCTGCCAGAGCACGACGGCGGCCAACATCAAACCGACCATCACCAGGTCGTTGTGCCCGTTCCCGATGCCCTGCAGAAGCACCAATGGGTTCCATAACCAGAACAACAGGCTGCGGTTGAGCCGGACCGGGTCGCCGCCTGCCGCCTGCACCGCCAGCAGGCCGGCGATGGCCCAGAAAGCGCCCAGCGCGACGACCTTGAATGCCAGGGCGCCCGACACCGGATCGACGAAGCCCAACCGGGCGACGACACCGGCCAACAGTTCCCACAGCGGGCCGTAGGGGGACAGGCTCTCGTTCCACTCGCCCACGAACGGCAGCAGCGGGTCGCCGGCGAACTGGCTGGGCGGCACCAACAGCGGGTTGGCGTGGTGCAGGACCTGGATGCGCGCCCGCATGACGTACTGGAAAATGTCGGTGGCGGTCACCGGGTAGAGCCCAATCAACACCAGGCCGAACACCGCCCCCGACCCCACAATCAGGACCCGGCTGCGACGGCTTCCGTCCACCCATAGCAGACCGAGCACAAGCGCCGCGTAGACGACGAACAGCCCAACCGTCCACACCGTGCCCATCCAGTGCTGCCCCGAGGCGATGATTTCCATGTCGTAAGGGCGCGCCGCCCGGCCGTAGCGCACGAGGGGAAAGAGGAAGACGTAAACTGAATATACAACCAGGCTGGCCGTAGCCAGCCCGAGCAATGGGAAAAAAGGTCGCCGCTTCAGTTGTTACTCCGGTCTACTCTTGGATGGTATCCGCGTCTGCCTGTGGTAGTACAAAATAAAACATGCTTCCCTCGCCGGGTAGGCCGGAACTCTCGACACCGACCCGGCCGCCCAGCTTCTCCACGATTTGACGGACAATCGACAGCCCCAGGCCGTTGCCCTGGACCTTGACCGTCTCCAGTCGAACCAACGGATCGAATATCTCGTTACCCTGTTCCGATTTCAGCCCGTCACCGTTATCCTGCACCCAGAAACGCACGTAGCCGTCACCGATGAGGTCAGCTCCCAGCCGTATATCAGGTGGCTGGCCGCCGTACTTGAGCGCGTTATCCAGGTAGTTGACCCAAACCTCTTCCAACCACGGCCGGTAGCCGACGGCCACCGGCCACGTATGCGGCGCCACGATCCTGGCCTGGCAGCGCTCGATCGTCTGGTTCAGCCGGCGCCTGACGTCGGCTACAATTTCGCTCATGTCCACCGGAGCCAGTTTCACCTCATCCCGGCGTAGGCTGGCGAAAAGAAGTAACTCGTCGACGATACTGATCGCCTTGTAGCCCTTGTTGGCGATAGAACGCAGGCTGTCGCAGACATCCTCATAGGCCATCTCGTCGCGCTCTTCCAGCAGCAGCTCGGCAAAACCGATCAACACCGTCAGCGGATTCTTGAGATCGTGAGCCACAGTATGGGCAAATGTATCCAGGTCCTGGTTCCGCTGGCGCAGTGCCATCATGTCCCGGAATCGGGACAGGGCGATGATGATCGCCCGTTCCATCTCTTCGGCATTGGGGGGTTTGACCAGGTAGGCCGCCACGTGGGCTTCACTGGCCCGTTCCACCAGTTCGGAGCTTTCGTAAGCGGTCAAGATCACGACCGGCGTGGGGCACTTCTCGTAGATCTCCCGCGCGGCTTCGATGCCGTCCATATCCGGCATCTGGATGTCCATCATGACGATATCCGGGCGCAACGACTGCGTCATGTCGACCGCTTCGAGCCCGTTACTGGCCTCACCGATAACGGTGTAGCCCTTTTTCTCCAGTAACGCTCGGATCAATTGGGTAATCAGATGACTATCTTCTACCACCAGGACGCGAACGCCCTTCGGCTGCTCCATCATCTTGCCCCTTCTTCCGATTCTCGCACGGATGGACACTAGAGTCATTATACAGAACTTCCTTCAACCTGCAAGAAACTGAACCGTTCAGATGAACAGATGCTGTGCAAACTGGAGGCGGCTGCTTTTCGTTGGACAGACTATCCGGCGGGACCGATGTGGCGCGACGATAATCTGTCCTTTCTGGCGCGCAGCCGCATCGCCCCTTCCGGAAGGATTTTACCTCGCTAACAGCCGATGCCTGACCCACCGGTTCCCGTTCCGTGTTTTGTCCGCTGCGGGTC
>CAZHBM010000468.1:0-2855 GCA_964529945.1 uncultured Anaerolineales bacterium
CGAGAGTGGCGCTGCGGCCCCCGCTCCAGCGGCTACCGAAGCCGCAGCCGAGTCCGCCCCCGAAGATGCATCGGCGGTGGCCGACACCTCGGGCAGAGTGACCCTCGTCGTTGCCGGAGACGGCGGCAATAACCAGGCCGCCTGGTTCTGGAACCAGCAAGAAATGCAGGATGAATTCGATGTCAACCTGCAGATCCTCGGTTTCTCCTTCGAAGACTTGTACACCAAGCTGAAAACCGAATTTGTGGCCGACACCGGCGCGTTTGACATCATCGTCTTCTACCCCAAGCACCTGGGTGACTTTGTCAGCAACGGCTATCTGCTGCCCCTGAATTGCGCGGTCGAAGGAACCGGCGCTGACATGGACGACATCGTGCCCGCCTTCCGCGATCTGTACGGTAAGGTCGGCGACCAATACTACGCCCTGCCCTACGACGGTGACGTGCTGGCCCTCTTCTACCGCACCGATCTGTTCTCCAATCCGGACGAAATGGCCGCTTTCGAGGCCGAGTACGGCTATCCATTGGCTCCGCCCGAAACCTGGGACCAATATCTGGATGTGGCCAAGTTCTTCACCCGCAAGACCGGCGATACCCTGGCCGGCGAAACGCTGGCCAATGATTTCTACGGCACGGCAACCTACGGCCAGAAAGACTTCCAATACGCCTGGTACCTGAACTACGCCGCCAGCATGGGCTTCACCTACTTCGACGCCGACATGAACCCGCTCATCAATTCACCCGAGGCGGTCAAGGCACTGGAAATGTACAAGAAGGAGTTCCAGTATGCGCCACCGGAGGTGATCACCTATGGCTTTGACGAGCTGCAGGCTATCTTCCTCCAGGGCCAGACGGCCATGGAAATCCAATGGACCGACCCCGGTCGCGTTGGACAGAACCCGCAGATTTCCAAGATCGCCGGCAAGATCGGCACCGCCCTGGTGCCTGGCACCAAGCAAGGTGACACGGTCGTCCATCGCCCGGTGATGGCCGGCGGCCGCGTGATCGGCGTGACCAAGTGGGCCAAAGACCCCGCAAAGGCCTGCCAGATTGCGCGTTACATGGCCGACGAAGCCAGTCTGGGCTATGTCTCCAGCCCGCAGTCCGGTCAGGACCCCTTCCGCTTCTCGCACTACGCGCACCCGGGCGCTTTTGAGATGTTCCCCACCAAGGCACAGGCCGAGGATTACCTGAACGGTATCCGCGCCAACCTGGAGAACGGGTTCCCCGAGCTGGGCATCCCGGGAACGGAACAGTACCTGAACGTGTTGGCCGTCGCGCTCAACACTTATCTCTCCTCTTCCGATGGGGACGCCCAGGCAACCCTGGATGACGTCGCCAAGCAGTGGAACGATATCACCGACACACTGGGCCGCGACCAGCAAAAAGCGGTCTACCAGGAAGTTCTCAAAACCTGGAAAGAAGCTGGTGTCGCTCCGTAACGAAGTGACCGGGCGGATGGGGGGACTTCCCCCCATCCGCCATCAACGTCCCGTCGATCGGCGTTGCCGGCAGACACCGGTTAACACACGCCCGGTCGCCCACGAGTTTCACGCAGCCTGCAATCTGTGGGCGTGAAACGGAGTAGAATACAGGGGGGGCAATGACTTTCCCAACGTTTTTCTCAAAGCCACGTACAAAACGCCAGGGTGACCGGCTCTTCTCGACGTTCTTAATGTCGCCCAGCCTGGTCATCATCCTGCTGGTGTGTTTGTTCCCGCTGGGATACGGAGTCGTGCTCAGTTTCTTCAAGTACGAGCTGGCACTGCCGGTTCCACTGACCTTCATCGGACTGCAGAACTACTGGAAGGTGCTGCACGACCCCACCTTCTGGCACGCTGTGATGATCAGTGTTTCCACCGTGATTGCCGGGGCGGCGTTGCAGTTGACCCTGGGTTTCGGAGCTGCGCACCTGGTCAACACGCATTTCAAGTTTCGCAGTGCGATTGTCTCGCTGCTTTTGGTGCCCACGACCATCGCCCCGGTGGTGGTTGGTTTCGTGTTCCGCATGATCCTCAACGAGCGCTTCGGTCCACTCAACTACTTTCTGCGCTTGGTGGATCTGCCCTCGGTGCCCTGGTTGTCCAATCCCCGGGCGGCCCTGGCGGGCATCGTCCTGGCTAACGGCTGGGAATGGTTCCCGTTTGTGATGCTGGTCATTTTGGCCAGCCTGCAGTCGATCCCCCAGGAAATACTCGACGCAGCTATGGTTGACGGCGCCTCCGGCTGGAAGATCTTCTGGAAGGTGACGCTGCCCATCTTGCAGCCGGTGATCATTGTCGTCGTCTTGATTCGAGCCATCGAGGACCTGAAACTGTTCGACATCATCTACGTCACTACCGGTGGTGGGCCCGGTATCGCTACGCAGACGATGAACATGTACGCCTACCAGCGAGGTTTTGTATTCTTTAGCATTGGCTACGCCTCAGCGCTGTCTTACGTACAATTATTTCTGACGCTGATCATGGTCCGGGCGCTGTTCTCAAGGCTAAACCGCTGAATTTGGTGAGATGATGAAGAAAAAAAAGAGTTTTCCGCTAAGGTTTGTATTCATATTCCTGTTGGTGATCGTGGTCATATTTCCGTTGTATTGGATGCTGATCAATTCCTTCAAGACCACCGGCGAGTTTTTCACCGATCCGCCAACCTTCGTCCCGCCGCGCCTCGATCTCAAGGCCTATCGCGAAGCGCTGCAAACCACCGGCGGCAAGGGCTTGCAGGACAGCCTGATCGTCGCCACCTCGACCATGATCCTCTCAGTCAGCCTGGGGTCGTTAGGCGCCTATGCCGTCGGTCGTTACAAATGGGGCGGTGCCAACTTTATTCTTCTCGCTGCGCAGAATCGCCATCTGCAGG
>CAZHBM010000469.1:0-2838 GCA_964529945.1 uncultured Anaerolineales bacterium
ACAGTCAATGTCTTCAATTGAGGCGAAAGACGCCAATCCTAACCGGCCCCACTTCGTGGCATCCAACACGGCCACATTCTGCCGGCACATGGCCGCCATCGGCCGCTTGACGTCGGCCTCGGCCTCGCTGACGTCGGTCAGACCCTCTGGAATGTTGATGCCGTGGGCGCCGAAAAATCCCTTTTGAATATTGTACTTCTTCAACGGCTCCAGCCAATCGGCGCCTACCAGGGAAGCCGTGTCACGGCGCATCGTGCCACCGGGCATCACGACCGTCACGCGGGCGGCATCCAACATGTCTTGGGCGATGACGATGCTATTGGTGATAATTGTCAGATGGCGGTGCGACTTGAGGTGCTGGGCGATTGCCAATGCCGTGCTGCTGCTATCCAGGAATATGGCATCGCCGTTGTTGACCATCGAAGCTCCCGCCTGGCCGATACGACTCTTTTCACTGATTTGTTGCTGGCGCCGCCGGGTCAACGACAGGTCGTAGAGGCGACCGCCGGTGGATACTGCACCGCCGTGGGTACGGACCACCAGATTCTGTTCGGCCAGTGCCTGCAGGTCGGCCCGAATCGTTACTTCGGAAACGCCAAATTCGCGGCTGAGTTCGGTTACCGACACGCGACCCGTATCGGCAATCTCCTCCAGTATCCGCTCGCGTCTTTCTTGTGGATAAAGATCTGAAGCAATTCCCATTTTTGACCAACATACTGAGGGTGTTTTGAATGCTTTTGATTACTTTCATTTTAACATACAACGAAAGGCGTGTCAATAACGTGACGTGCGTATTTACCTGTCTGCGAGGCTGTTGAAACGTATGTCCGAATCTGATATAATGACCGGGTGACAAGCTTCTCTATCCCCGCGACAAGGAGAGTACCCGATGAAAAAGATCACGATTTCCTCTGGTTCGTTGGTAATGAAAGCAGAATTGAACGACAGCAGTACGGCCCGGCAACTGTGGGAGTTGCTGCCAATTGAGGGTAAGGCCAACGTTTGGGGACAGGAGATCTATTTTGAGATTCCCCTATCTGTCGAACAGGCCGCCGACGCCCGGGCTGAGGTGGAAGTTGGCGAAATGGGCTACTGGCCGGTTGGCCGTGCCTTTTGTTTGTTTTTCGGCCCTACGCCGGTGAGCACCGATGACCGGCCGCGGGCATACAGCCCGGTGAACGTGCTGGGAAAAGTAGACGGCGACGCGACCCAATTCAAGAAGGTCAAGGGTGGCGACCGCGTTGTGATTGAACGCGAAAGCTAACGTTATTGCTGGCGGCCAACGACGTTGGCTGGCAGGCCCTGCCTATCGACGGCGATGCTGAAGGGAGAGAGCTCATGTTGATCGTACAGGTCCACGTTCACGTCAAACCGGAGTCTGTTGAAGCCTTTCGGCGGGCTACCATGGAAAACGCGCAGCAAAGCGTGCTCGAGCCGGGTATCGCCCGCTTCGACGTCATCCAGCAAAAGGACGACCCTGCCCGGTTTATTTTGGTCGAGGTCTACCGTGCGGCCGAGGATCCGGCCCGGCACAAGGAGACACAGCACTATCAAGTGTGGCGCGACACAGTGGCGCCGATGATGGCCGAGCCACGGTCGAGTGTTAAATACGTAAACGTCTATCCGGATGAACACGGTTGGGGGTAGTTGAATGAAATTCGAATTTGCCACCGCCACGCGCATCACGTTTGGCGATGGCTCGTTACAGCAGGTGGGTTCTCTGGCGGCCGGTATGGGACAGCGGGCGCTGGTCGTCGTCGGGGGAAGCCTCCCGCGGGCACGTGGCCTTCTGGACAAGCTCGAAGAAGCTGGAATCGAACAAACGCTTTTCCAGGTCACGCACGAGCCGACGGTCGAGCTGGTCAGGCAGGGTGTCGATTTGGCGCGCGAGGAAAAATGCGACCTGGTCATCGGCTTTGGAGGCGGCAGCGTGTTGGATGGTGCCAAGGCGATCTCTGCCATGCTGACCAACGAAGGCGACCTGTTCGACTACCTCGAGGTGATCGGCCGGGGACTACCGCTTGCCCATCGTTCGGCGCCGATGATCGCCATCCCGACGACCGCCGGCACGGGCACTGAAGTCACCCGCAACGCCGTGTTGGCTTCACAGGAAAACCGGGTCAAGGTTAGCATGCGCAGCCCGTTAATGCTGCCGCATCTGGCGCTGATTGATCCCGAACTGACCTATTCGATGCCGCCGCAAATCACAGCCAATACGGGGTTGGACGCATTGACGCAGGTTATGGAGCCTTACGTCTCCTTCCGCGCCAACCCGTTGACCGATGCGCTGTGCCTGGAGGGAATGAAACGCGTGTCCCGCTCTTTGCTGCAGGCTTACAGGAGTCCCGATGATCGGGATGCCCGGCAAGACATGGCGATCGGCAGCCTCTTCGGCGGATTGGCCCTGGCTAACGCGGGCTTGGGGGCAGTGCATGGTTTCGCCGGTCCGCTGGGTGGAATGTTTTCTGCACCTCACGGGGCGGTGTGCGGACTCCTGCTGCCGATTGTCATGGAGACCAACGTCACCGCGCTGCGAACGCGGCAGCCGGATAGCGAGGCGTTGCGGCGCTACGACGAAATCGCCAGGATCGTGACCGGCGATTTGAGCGCCAAGGCGGTCGACGGCGTTGCCTGGATCCAGGCACTTTGCGACCAATTGGGGGTGCCATCCCTGGCTGAATATGGCGTTACCGTAGCCGACATTCCAGGCGTGGTGGCCAAGGCTTCGGTGGCCAGCAGCATGAAAGCCAATCCCATCAAGCTCACCCCCGAGGAACTGGGGGCCATCATCGCCGCCGCCATTTGATTGACGCGTCAGATACGGCCAAATTCGCGCTG
>CAZHBM010000470.1:0-1874 GCA_964529945.1 uncultured Anaerolineales bacterium
TCCCCTGGTCGAGCAAGCACGCGCAATGGTCCAGGCCGGCCAATTGGGACAGATTTACCTGATCCACGGCCACTACCTGCAGGATTGGCTCTGCCTACCAAGCGACTACAACTGGCGCGTCGAGGCCGGCCGGGGCGGCCGCTCCAGGGCGGTGGCCGACATCGGCACCCACTGGATGGATATGGTGCAGCACATCACCGGCGCCCGCATACAGGCCGTCTGCGCCGACATGGCCACCTTCATTCCCACCCGCCAACGCCCCGAAGGCCAGGTGAAAACCTTCGAGCGCCGCACGGCATCGGAACAGGCTTACAATCAGATTCCGGTCGACACCGAGGATTACGGCAGCGTGCTCGTCCATTTTTCCAATGGGGCGCGAGGTGTCTTCACCGTCGGCCAGGTCTGTCCGGGCCGCAAGAATTGGCTGCATTTTGAGATTAACGGTGCGCAAGCTTCTCTGGATTGGAATTCGGAACAGCCCAATCACCTGTGGATCGGCCACCGCAATCAGGCCAACCAGGTGTTGATAAAAGAGCCTTCCCTGCTCGATCCGTCGGCGGCACGCTACACCAACACGCCGGGAGGCCTCGGCGAAGGTTATCACGACACCTTCAAGAGCCTGTTCGCCGACGTCTACGGTTGGATAAAGGCCGGCCACCGCATGGACGAAGGTACGGCCCCCTTTCCGACATTTATTACCGGTCACCAAGAGCTCGCCATCGTCGAAACCATTCTGGCCAGTCACGACGCAGGCCGCTGGATCGACCTGCCCCCGGAGATTTGAAACGGCCATGAGTTCGCACATTGATCCAGCCTCCGCTTCCATCAAACCGTTTGCCATTGGCATCGACGTGGGCGGTACCAAGATTGCCGCCGGCCTGGTAACCCGTTCCGGCGAAATACAGCAGCGTTTCACGACAAATGCCCACTCGGAAAAGGAACCGCAACACGTCATCGACGCCATCCAGCAAGCCTACGAAGCGCTCCTGGCTGAAAGCGGCGTCTCACCTTCACAAATTGAGGCCGTCGGGATCGGCTTTCCCGGCAACACAAACGGTATGTTGGGAACGGTACTGGTCTGCTCCAATCTGCCCGCCTGGAGCAACGTCCCCCTGGCACGTATAGTTGCCGCGCGGCTGAATCAACCGGTGGTGCTGGATAACGACTGCAATTTGGCGGCTATGGCGGAACATCGCTTCGGCGCCGGACGGGGCAGCCGCCATATGTGCTATGTAACCGTCAGCACCGGTTTCGGCGCCGGCATCATCATCGACAACCGGCTTTACGCCGGCAACAGCGGTACCGCCGGAGAGCTCGGCCACATGGTGATTGAGCCGGGAGGGCCGTTGTGCACCTGCGGAAAACGCGGCTGCCTGATGGCTTACGCCAGCGGCATTGGTATGTCGCGTATGGCCTACGAGTGCATCGAACGGGGAGAGGACACGCTGTTGCGCCAATACCTACCGCCGGACGGCCGACGCTTTTCCGGACAACTCGTCGCCCGGCTGGCCGCAGAGGGTGACCAGGTCGCCCAACAGATCGTCACCCAGGTTGGCCGTTACTGCGGCATCGGTATGGCCATGCTGGTTCAGGTTCTCAATCCCGAGGTGATCGTTTTGGGGGGCGGGTTAACACGTATCGGCCACATGTTGACCGATCCAATGCTGGCAACTCTGCGAGAAAACACCCAACCCGAACTGTGGGACTCGTTTGTCATCCGGAACTGGCAACTGGGAGACGACATCGGCATTCTGGGAGGAGCCGCCAAAGTCTTTGCCGAAGCGGAAGCCCGCAAGGAGGGATTGGATAACATCGCGGCACGGTTTGTCATTCAAAAACTGGAGGCGTCCTCCTCTATGCCGGAACCAATTGCA
>CAZHBM010000470.1:1884-2810 GCA_964529945.1 uncultured Anaerolineales bacterium
ACCGGAACCTCTCTTTGCTGCACAACGTGAACAGATGGGACAGGTGAAAGGCCTGATATTCGATATCCAGCGTTATTCTCTGCACGACGGTCCGGGCCTGCGCACCAACGTCTTTTTCAAAGGCTGCCCTCTGTCGTGCGGCTGGTGCTCCAACCCAGAATCGCAACGCAGTGAACCCGAATTAGCTCTCTTCGCTCACAAGTGCATCGCCTGTGGACAATTTCCACAGGCGTGCCCGGAAACGTGGCAGGCGATCACCGAAAACGGTTGGACCGACGACCTGAGAGCCGAGTACCGCGCCAGAGCGGGTGCGTGCCCGGTACAGGCAGTGCGCCTGATCGGCGAGTCACGTACGGCGGAGAGTATTATGGGCGAAGTAAGGCGCGACGTGCCCTTTTACGAAGACGGTGGCGGCCTCACCCTGACCGGTGGGGAACCGACCATGCAACCTCACCTGGCTGAAGCTTTGCTCCGTCTGGCCAAAGCGGAGGGGATATCGACCGCGATGGAAACCTGCGGGCACACCCATTGGCGAGTCTTTTCCAGTCTGCTGCCGTATCTGGACCACGTGCTCTTCGACCTGAAACACGTAGACCCACAAAAACACCGGGCCTTCACCGGCGTCGATAACGAGCTCATATTGGATAACCTGCAGCGCCTGGTGGCTGTCGGGGCGCCGCTTTGCCTACGCCTGCCGCTTGTGCCCGGCTTCAACGCCGACGTGGACAGCCTGCAGGCCATCGCCGAGTACGTTGTCCGGCTGGGCTCCATCCAGACCATAGATGTGCTGCCGTACCATACCCTCGGCCGGGCCAAGTACGCGGCCCTGGGACGCGATTATCCTTGGCAGGAGTATGCGCGTCTCTCCGACGAAACGATAGACGGTCTGACTCATCGTCTTGAGTATTACGGCCTGCGAGTGGTTG
>CAZHBM010000471.1:0-2808 GCA_964529945.1 uncultured Anaerolineales bacterium
CTATGCTGGTGCCATCGGCACGAATCAACAGCTTGCGATTGAGCCAGTCGTCCGGACCCTTCAAAACACTGACAACCGCCACCGGAGATGCAAGCGCCAGTTGATGCTTGAGGGATTCGTAGATCGGGGCGTAGAAAGCAAATGGCTCGGCCCATATCTGTATGTTCCCGCCGCAGGTCAGGCCGACCTCCCATGCATCCTCATCGGCCACGCCATAGGCGAGCAAGCGGGGGCGACCGGAGGCCAGTATTTCCTGGCAGGCCTCGATCACCGCTCCCTCGACGCAGCCGGCGCTGACGGACCCGGCGATGCCTCCCGAGGCATTGACCGCCATTTTGGAGCCGACCGGCCGGGGGGATGACCCCCAGGTGCTGATCACCGTAGCGATGGCGATCTTTTCGCCGTCGCGTCTCCAGTCTTCGATCTGTCTCATGATGTCGTTCATCGTAACGTATGCTCCCAAAGCTTTCCGGCTGGCACAAAGGGCCGGCCGGCTATATGGCTCGGAAAATCACGACGTGCGGACAATAAACGACCGGCGCAGACTACGCGAGCCGATCTGACATACAGGTTCCGTGAAGTGTCGGCCTGCGCCGAGTTCATTGCAGGAAAGACCTGGCCGAGCCAAGGCTGAATAGACAAAACCGGCCGCCGACTCGCGTGGTCATCTGCCAGGAAAAAAAGGACACACCCGTAAAGTTTTGACACCAAGTGGAATGTATTATAAACTGATGGGGTGATCTGTCAATCCCCAGCCACGACCCACAATGGCTGATCGCCGGATGCCAAGGGCTACCGGCCTACCAGATTCGTCATTCAGGGTTTTCGCTCTGTAAGGAGGCCGACTTTTGAGTGTTGACCTGCGTACCTATTGCTTTTTGGACAGTCTGCAGCCGCAACACGCTGCTTTTCTCGGTACGGTCGCCCGGGGCTTCCTTCCCCTTCCCGGTGATGCGTCATTGTGGATAGAGATCTCTCCCGGAATCGAGATCAACCGTATTACCGACATCGCGCTGAAGGCCACCCAGGTGCGCCCGGGGCTGCAAATTGTGGAGCGGCTGTATGGCTTGCTGGAAGTACACTCCGAGAGTCAGGCTGAGGTGCGGGCAGCCGGCGCGGCCATCCTGGACGCCTTGGGGGTCAAGGAGGAGGAGCGCCACAAGCCACAGGTCGTGTCCAGCCAAATCATCCGCCACGTAGACGCCCACCAGGTGCAGCTCATCAACCGTATGCGCCACGGGCACATGCTGCTGGCGGGCCAGACACTATACGTGCTGGAGGTGACTCCGGCCGGCTACGCCTCGCTGGCGGCAAATGAGGCCGAAAAGGCGGCCGAGCTGAACATTCTCGAAGTGATGGCGTTCGGTTCGTTTGGCCGCGTTTACCTGGGCGGTGAAGAGCGCGACATTATGGCCGGCTACAGCGCCGCTCTGGCAGCTATCGAGGGCGTTGAGGGTAAAGAGTCCGGCGGGGGAAAACGCGAGTAACCGGCTAAACAGGCCGGACGCATCGTCCGGCCCATAGAGGCACACTGCTAATAAACGTATGGCGTTAAGTCAAAGACGCGCCAGATAAAGTTCTAAATCCAGAAACCGAATTTCAGGAGGATTTTGATGGCCGAAGCATTAGGCATGATTGAAACCAGGGGTTTTGCTGCGATGGTTGAGGCTGCGGACGCGATGGTCAAAGCGGCCAGAGTGGAATTGGTCAGCTACGAGAAGATCGGTGGCGGTTACGTGACCGCCGTCGTTCGCGGTGACGTGGCAGCAGTCAAGGCGGCTGTGGAGGCCGGGGTTCGCGGCGCCGAGAAGGTCGGCGAAGTTGTCTCCGTCCACGTGATCCCCAGACCACACACGAATATCGACCTGGTCCTGCCGTTGGGGCGGACCGAAGAGGTCAAGAAGGAACTCAAGTAGTCCGGTTCCGGGTGTGGTCAAAACGGCGGGCTGCCAGGCGCTTTGGGGCTTGCCGTCAGGTATGCTCCGGAGGCGGGCGGACAACCGGAACGCCGTTGGTGCCGTTCGCGCCGTGATGGAGTGACCATTCAGGAGGAGACGTATGCTCCTTGGTAAAGTTGTGGGCACGTTGGTGTCCACGCGCAAAGACGAGAAATTGGAAGGCTTGAAGTTCCTCGTCCTGCAACGGGTGAATATTGAGGGCAAAGCCCAGGATGGCTACGTGGTTGCTGCCGATGCCGTCGGCGCAGGCGTCGGCGAGGTGGTGATGTATGCGTCCGGTAGTTCTGCGCGCCAGACGGTGATGACCGACAAGCGCCCGTGCGACGCCGTCGTTATGGGCATTGTGGACACCTGGGAAGTCGATGGCGACGTGAAGTATCAGAAGACATAAAAAAAGAGGCAGTTATGGCTTCGACTTTTGATTCGGAACAGGTGAAAAAAATTGTGGCCCAGGTGGTCGCGGAGGTGCGCCAGAGTCGTGGAATGGCGGCCGAAGGCGGCGCTGCCACAGACGGCCCGGGTCTCTATCCCGACGTGAACCAGGCCGTCGATGCGGCCCGAGTGGCGTTCGAACGCTTCAACCTGTTGCCGTTGGAGCGGCGGGGCGAAATCATCCGTCACATTCGCCAAACGGTACGCGAATCGGCCCAAATGCTGGCCTATGAGGCCTGGCAAGAAACCGGCATGGGGCGCTACGAGGATAAGATCGAGAAGAACATGCTGGTCGCCAACAAGACGCCCGGCACCGAGTTCGTCGACTCGCAGGTTTTCACCGGTGATAATGGCATGACCCTGGTCGAACGGGCGCCGTTTGGGGTCATTGGAGCCATCACCCCCAGCACCAACCCGA
>CAZHBM010000472.1:0-2800 GCA_964529945.1 uncultured Anaerolineales bacterium
GGCCGTGTCGTCCACGCAGTCGAGCGCTTCGGCTCCGCTGGTCAGCACGCTGACCTGATACCGATCTGTGGTCTCCAGGCCTTCCTTTAAAATGGTGGCGAAGGCTTCGTTTTTGTCGACCAGGATTACGTCGTATACCACGCGGTTCCTCCAAAGAATTGATGGGGTATGTCCCATTACCTTGGTAGATGGCCAGGTGAGCCGGCAGCTGGTTTTATCTCTCCTTATTATTTCCTGTGGGGGAGGTCCTTCCCCACAAGAAATAATAA
The DNA here is from genome assembly GCA_964529945.1 of uncultured Anaerolineales bacterium. GTDB lineage: Bacteria > Chloroflexota > Anaerolineae > 4572-78 > NAK82 > CAZHBM01. The sequence continues at coordinate 270 of CAZHBM010000472.1, forward strand.
ATATTACCTGATTCTATGCGCTTCTTGCAACATTGTGTGAGTGGCCCCTTACGAGCCTACTTCGCAGCCAAGCCTCGGCTCGGTCTGGTTTCTCCTGCAAAAATTTGGGACAAGCCCGAATTGATTAGCCTTCTTGACGATTAGCCAATAATTGTTCTGCAAAACCACCGGCAAGAGAAGCAGAAAAGCTACGTCGCCGGTCCGTCCCGGGTGCGCTGCTAAAGAGGGTGCCGCTCGATCTTCCACTCGCCGCGCACGCGGTTGGTGATCCAGACGACGGGCTCTTCGGTACGGAAGAATTTGCCATCGACCCAGGTGTCGAATTTGATACTGACGATCATGTATTGCGGATCCTCGCCCAGGATGGTTATCGAGGGATCGTAGGCTTCGACTTCGGGCGAATACTTGATCTCGGTGACCTTGAGGTTGGTAATACTGTTTCTAGCCGTGACGCCGTCGATGCCGAAATAGCTCCATTTGGCCGGATCTTCGGCCAATTGATTGTAGACAATCAGTGCCTCACCTGTCAGGAACTGGCTGGAAGATATCGGCGGACTCGATTCTAGCATCGTCCGGTAGAACCCAAGCACAATCTTCTCCGGGAAAGGCGTGTCGAGGATGTCATCCGGCATGCCAAAGGCGAAGGTCACCTCCGAAGAAATCGGGGCGCTTAGTTGGCTGGGGTCCGAGGGGCTCATATAGGTGTCACGCTTCTTGTCGAGAGCGTATACGGTCTTAACAGCTAACTGGCTGCGGTCAAAAGTCCGGTTGATGACCGTTACGTTGTAAGTACTGTCGTCGAATTTGACGCCGCCGTCACCACGAAAGTTGCCTATTGGCCGGTAACGCCTGGGCTCATCTCGCGGGTATTCCCAGGGCAACGAGTTAGGGAAGTGACGGAAGATGGTCAGATTGGTGTCCAGGCCACCTGCCCTGCCGTAGACGAATATCTCCTTGGCGGGTTGGGTTTCCTCGCCGGTGGTGATGATGTCGTTAAACTGGCAGATCACGTCCTGTTCGCTCAGATAGTCGCGATCCGGCGGTAACAAGCGGTAGGGGAAGATGACCGGCGGATCACCGCGGTCATAATCGTACACGGCGCCGGCATAGGGATTGCGGCCATCAGACAGGTCGAACTGGTAGAAGACCAGGTATTCCAATTGGCCGTCGCCATCTACATCTTCTTCTTTCACCAGACGCACCTGTTGCCCGGCAGGCATAAATTGGTCAAAATCGATTGCCGCACGGGCCAGCAGAGATGAGAATGGTTTCGGTAAGGACGCCTCGAGACCGTATGCCATTCGCGACGTGGTCAGTGCAGCCAGGCCGGCGAAGCACAGCAAAGCCCCCAATAGGACAAAGCCGAAGGCGGAACGGGGGCGTTGCGAGGCAATGATGGTCACCAGAATGACCAACACAAGTATGAACAAGATAACCAGGGCCAGGTTGATGTCTCCCATTGGAGTGTCCTCCCCAGCGTTCGGGTATGCCCCGGAACAGAATCGACAAACTCGGCACTGGCGTCACCTAACAGCCCGGCAAAGGTCCGCCAGTCGCTTTCATGTTACCATAACATGATGGTTTAGTCAATTGGCCAGTTTCTTGTTCTTGGATGACCGTTTGGGACGGGCGACCTTGGCTTTTTCCGAAACAGGATCAGGTATCAGTGCGAGGGATAGTACTTCATCCACGCTATCTACGTAGGCGACCTCCATGTCGCGGAGCACCTTTGCAGGCACCTTGGTCATATCTTTGTCGTTGCGGCGCGGCACGATAACCGTTTTGATACCGGCGCGATGCGCCGCCATAACCTTCTCCCTCAGACCGCCGATGGGCAGCACTTTGCCTCGAAGTGTGATCTCCCCCGTCATAGCGACCTGATAATTGACGGGCCGTTCGCTCAGGGCGGAGATCAGCGCGGTGGCAATGGTCACGCCCGCCGACGGGCCGTCTTTGGGAATGGCGCCTTCAGGTACGTGAATGTGGATGTCAATTTGATCGAAATCTACGTTGGATATGCCCAGTTGGTCGGTGTGGGCGCGGGCATAGGTCAGGGCAGCCTGGGCCGATTCTTGCATCACGTCGCCCAATTGGCCGGTGAGCGTCAAGATGCCTTTGCCGGGCATCAAGGAAACCTCAATCGGCATCAGGTCGCCGCCGGCCTCGGTCCAGGCGATTCCGGTTGCCACGCCGACTTCCGACTCTTCCTGGCGCAGACTGTCGATGTAGTCCGGTGGCCCCAGGTAACGACGCAACGTGGCAGTCGTCAAGCGCCGAGGCGCAGGCCTGCCTTCGGCCAAACGACGCGTCACCTTGCGACAGACGTTGCCTATCGCCCGCTCAAGGTTGCGGACCCCGGCCTCATAAGTATACTCGCGGATGATGGTTCTGAGGATGAGATCCGAGAAGTGCAAATCGCCCGGTTCGAGGCCATGCTCTTCCAGTTGGCGAGGGATAAGGAACTGGCGGGCGATCCCCAGTTTCTCCTCTTCGATGTAGCCGGGAAAGCGAACGACTTCCATCCGGTCCTG
>CAZHBM010000473.1:0-2776 GCA_964529945.1 uncultured Anaerolineales bacterium
AGGGGGTGGGCGCCGAACGATTGACCGGCCGGGGTGATTTCCTGCTGGTCATCAAGGGTGAGGCCATCCGCTTCCAGGCCGCTTACGTCACCAACGACGAGATCACGGCCGCCATCGAATCGATGTCTTCCCGAGGGACCTCACCCAAAGCGCGTTAACTGCCGGTGGCCGCAGTCACCCTCCTCACCGGCGCAGTATTTATCTTCGGCGGCAGGTTAGCCAGGAAAGCGAGGCAAAATGGCACGTTTAGCCGTAATTGTAGGCAGTATTTTCGCGATTGTGTTAGCCATCGTTGTCGGCAACCGCATGAGCGCCGACGCTATGGCGGTTGTGACCGGCGTCGTGTGTGGGGTGTTGGCCAGTATTCCCACCAGCCTGCTTCTGATCTGGGCATTGGGTCGTCGCGACCAGCGAACCGCCGATTCGGTAGACTTCTATCGTCGCCGCCAATCCGAGGCCATGGTCCCACCTGTCGTGGTCGTCAATCCGGGGGCGACGTCACCCAATCAGGCTTACCCCTATTCGGCTGCGCCGTCCTACGGGTTCGACCGGCCCGGCTATTCGAACGACGCGACCCGGCAGTTCAGGGTAATGGGAACCGAGGAAACAGGATCCGACACGGGGATGTGGCATTAGGCGCCCGGCGCCACTTTAACAAAGCTGCAAGCGGCCTGGTTTCAGTTACTTCTGGTAGCCGGTCTGCCGACGTGGAACATGTAGCCCGTCCCCCGAACGGTGAGGATGTGCTCGGGTCGCTTGGGATTCTTTTCCATTTTCCGCCTCAGCCAACGAATGTGCACCTCTAACGTTCGCGTGTCACCGACGTAGTCGGTATCCCAGACTTGTTTCATGAGAACGCCCCGTGTGACAGGCTTACCGGGGAATTGCATCAGGAACACCAGGAGTCGCATTTCCTTGGGCGTCATATGGGCCACAATCTCGCCGTGTTTGACGTTATGCTTGACTCGATCAACGATGATGTCCCCAAGCCGGGCGAAGCGGTCAGTCTGTCGTCCGACAGCCTTCCGGATTCGGAATGACAATTTGCGTACCGTGAAAGGCACCTCGATGTAAGCGTCGGCCTTCAGGCTTTTTGGCTGGTCTCCATCGTGGACGATCAGGCGAGGAATGTCCAGTTGCGTGCCATCCAACAAACGGCACATTTCCGCCGCGCCAGGCAGCTCACCACACACGTTGAGTACAATCAGATCGGGCCAGGTGGCACGGGTAATCAGCAGAACTTCATCCGGCTCTTGAACTGTGTCGACATCGTATCCCTGGCCCAACAGGTGCTGCGCCACCGCCACCTGCACATCCACATTCTGGTGTTCAACCAGCAATACTCTCAACACGGCCCCCGCCTCCCAGACAATTGCCAAAACACACCAAGCCGGCAACACAAGTATACACGCTTCGTCGTTATCGCACGAAATAGAACCGGATTATTCAGGACATGTAGCCACCAACACATCCATTTTCCTTCCACATTCACCACCAGGGACCACCCAAACACACTCGTTGTATACGACGGGCACTTGCAGGCAGGCACCGCCACGCGAACTTTGCCGCCCAAGAGTTAGAGGCTCGGTGAGCTTGACCGGGAGAAGAGAACGTGTAGGTTTGAAGTAGTTGTTGGCTGGTCAATGACCGACAAGCCAATTATACTTCAAACTCGTCACGCAGACAACCGGACCAATAGCCTAACGCTCATTTGCGGCCGGTTCCGCCTCCAGACTATTTGTCCAAATCTTGCGCGCAAAGACCAGGTAGCCCGTGTGGCCGATCATCAGGTCCACCGGTCGCAACCGTTGCGCAACCGGTTTGTACTGCCGTACCAGCAGCTCCTCAACCTCGATGTCGGCAAAGCCGTTGACTTCCAGCCCCGCAATCAGGTCACAGACCTGGTTAGTAGTTGGCACCAGGCCGCCGAAAAATCCTCCCAGGGTCAACGCCTGATGAGCCTGTTTCAAATAGTCCCACGGGTTGCGCACGTCCAGGAACAATGCGTCCACGCCTGTTTCGTCGAACCCTTCAGCGATGTCGCGTGTCTTGAACTCAACTCGGTCCGAAAGGCCAACGCTGGCCACGTTACGCACCGCGGTTTCCTGCATATCCGCCCGGGCTTCGTAAGAGAATACCTTCCCATCCGGCGCCACCGTCCAGGCCATGGCAATCGTCAGCCCTCCGCTGCCGGTACCGGCTTCGACCACCCGGGACCCATTGCGCAGATTCAGTCTTAACAGAATCTCGCCGGCATCTTTGGGGTAGATGATCTGTCCCCTGCGTTTGATGCTCAACAAGATAATGTCGTGTACCGACGGCTCCAGTACCAGGAAAGCCCTGCCCAAATGCGACCAAACTCTGCGACCAAACGGCTGGCCGATCAGGTCACTGTGCTTGATCTCCCCTTCGTGAGTTTGCACCTTGCCGTCGGAGCGCAACCGCACCACGTAGCGCTTATTGCGCGGTCCAATCATCAAGGCCAGGTCGCCGGCGGCCGCAACGCGCGCCGGTGCAGCCTGTTCGTCCCCGCTCACTTCGTGCCTCGCTGACCCGTTTGAGTCAGGCGGACAAGCCGGCCCAACAGTTTGGTCAAATCCGTCGAAGTCATTTGTCGCAGGTCCGGCACCGGCAAACTCAGCAAGACGTGAGGCGCTGTGGAGCGTATGCCCACACGGTACGGGCGGATCTTGCTCTTGCCGATCGTCTCGGCCATACGTCCCAGGTCCGCACCCGTCTCTTCCGATCCGGCCCATATCTCCCAACTCCCGACCGT
>CAZHBM010000474.1:0-2756 GCA_964529945.1 uncultured Anaerolineales bacterium
AAATTACTCATATTTACGTAGCTTTCCAGCCCGTTTTGCCCCGCTCCGCCGGGGCAAATGCTATTTTTGAAAGAGATTTGACAGAGACACCCCACGGCCGGCGCTTGCGACACTTCCGGCTTGCGGGTATACTGTCCCCACGTGGCGGCCGGCGCTCCCCCTGCCGGTCGCCCATTCAGCCGGCCTAACAGCACTTGTTTTTCCTTTTCTGACCGAATCACCGAAGGAGGTGTCGATCACCATGGCAGAGCAAGACTTGGTACTCCCCTGGGGACAGGAGACGCTTCACCTGTCGCTGCCGTCCAATTGGAACCTGTTGGGCCGCTTGAGCCCGGCGTCCCTCGACCCGGCGACCGATGCGGCCGAGGAGACCCACCGCAGCCTGGCCGACCCTATCGACAGCCCGCCCCTGGAGCACCAGGTGTGGCCCGGTCTGCGCATCGCCTTGGTCATCGACGACGGCAGCCGGCCCACGCCGGTCCACGTCCTTCTGCCGGCCGTCCTGGAGGAGTTGCTGGAGGCCGGCGTGGCTCGCGAGGACATCACCTTGCTGCCGGCAGTCGGCCTGCATCGCCGGATGAGTGAGGCGGAACTGGCCCAACGCGTGGGCGAGGAAAACCTGTCCGGGCTGACCGTGGTCCACCACGATTGCGACGACCTGGAATCCATGGAGTTTCTGGGCACCACCCGGCGCGGGACGCCGGTGCACATCAACCGGATCGTGGCCGAGGCCGACCTGGTCATCTCCATCGGTTGCATCGAACCGCACATCATCGCCAGTTTCGGCGGCGGGGCCAAAAACCTGGTCCCCGGCCTGGTGGCCCGCCAAACGGTGGCCCACAATCACGCCCTGAATTGCCGGCCGGGCACCTTCAACATGGTCGGCCAGCCTATCGAGCGCAACCCCATGCGCCTGGACTTGGAGGAGGCGGTGACCATGCTGCAGCCGCCGGTGTTCATCGTCAACGCGGTGCTCAACAGCGACCTGCAGGTGGTGCGCGTCGTCTGCGGCGACCCGATCGCCGCCCACCGCGAGGGGGTCAAGACCAGCGCCCAACTGTACGGCGTGGCGATCCCCAAACCGGCCGACGTGGTCATTACCGATTCGTTCCCCATGGACCAGGACCTGCGCCAGGGCGTCAAGGCGCTGGCCAACACCATCCGCGCCGTGCGCCGGGGAGGTGTGCTGATCACCCTGGTGCGGGCCGAGGAAGGCGTGGGGGTGTTCGGCCTGGCCGACAAGGGCCTGCCTTTCAGCCAGGGCACGCTGCGCCTGCTGGCGCCCGCGCTCCTGGCCCTGTTTCCGCGACTGAAGCTGAACGGTGTCAGCGAGGAAGATCGTTTCTTCCTCTATTTTGCCCTGCAGGCCATGCGCCACTGCCGGCTGTTGATGATGGCGCCGACCATACCGCAGACGGTCAGGGACAACCTGCCCTTCGTTGAATTCGTCGAGACGCCGCAGGCGGCCATCGAAGCGGCGCAGCAGCGCCTGGGGGGGCAGGCCGGCGTGCTGGTATTTCCCAACGGCGGCACCACTTATCCCATTTTGGAGACCTGAGCGTCGCACCGGTTGCCACCAACCGCAACAACAGCCATTAGGAACTTTTGCCTATTGCCCGGGCCACCGATACCGCTTAGAATGTAACCAGATTGTGTGGCAGATTAACATTCTATCGCTTGCTTGGCAGGCCGGTATTGTGGGTAAAAGGATTTCTTATGGCCAAAATGACGATGACTGCCGCTCAGGCACTGGCGCTGGGAATACTCGCACTGCAGGAAGCCAAGGACAGCATCGACACCGATGCGCGCGAGTTGGCTCAGGCCGTGAAAGTACTGCGACGGATGAAGGAGAGCGCCAAAGACAGTCGCCAACCGCTCGGCAGCCGCGGGTAGGCTGCCGTTCCACTTATCCTGTCTCGAGGTGACGCATGTCCACCGACAACAACGATTCGCCTGGTCTGGACGAGGCGTTCGAAAACAACGATGAAATCACCCTGGCCGGCATTGCCCGACAGGAGCTAGACCTGTATGGGGACAGCCCGCAGGAAGGCCCGTTCAGGCGCCTAATGAACGGTCTGTCGGCCGCTTTGGGCGGCAAGCCCCAGCCGAAGAAGTCGAAGAAACCCTCAACGCGCCGCTGAATGACTCGACCGGCACCTACACCGGATTGGGCAAATCGAGGAACTGCACCGTGACGCCCGGCCAGCGGCCGTCCAGAGCGCGGGTCAAAGCCTGGATGCCGATGCGCTCGGTGTGGTAATGCCCGCCAGCCACAAAGCTGATGCCCGCCTCGCGGAACAGTTCGCGACTCCACTCCCGCGGCTCGCCGGTGATGAACAGGTCGATGTTGTTTTCCGCCAACCACTGCATCTCTCCCGGCCGGGGAGCGCCCGAACCGCTCAACACCACCAACCGGTCCACCACCTCAGGACCAAAGGCATACTGAGTCCCCGTCTGCAGGAAGAGGTTGCTGCAGCGCTGGAGTATCTCCCGGCGCGGTTGGCCGCCCTCGAACCGGCCCACCCATCCCCAACCATCAGGTCCGTACGGTTCCAGCAATTGGCCGCCCAGTTGGCAAATGATCTGGGCATTGTTGCCCACCTCGGGGTGGCTGTCGAGCAGGTAGTGGTAGCCGATTAACGACAGCTCGTGATCCAGCAGGTAGCGCAGGCGCTCGACAAAAATCGTCTCGAAGTGGATGTCGTCGGGCAGATTGAGGCCGTGGTGCACGACCAGGGCGTCCGCGCCCAGCGCCA
>CAZHBM010000475.1:0-1859 GCA_964529945.1 uncultured Anaerolineales bacterium
ATCAGGTGTGGCCGTTGTATGGAGCCGGATTCGACAATTTGGGAAAAGACGGTCGCCCGATCGAGGTCCCGATGCCTAGCTATGGACCGGACGAACTCCTGGTTCGTCACGATGCTTGCAGCCTCTGTTTTTCGGATATCAAGGTGATTAAGCAGGGAGAGGAACATCCGCGTATCTTCCGCGATATGAAAAAAGAGCCCGTCGTTTTAGGGCACGAGGTGATTATGACCATCGTTGGCGTGGGTGACAATCTGCGCGACGACTACAAAATCGGTGACCGGTACATCATCCAGGCCGATATTAAGGATGGCGGTGTGGGGTACGCCTATGGCTACATGATCCAGGGTGGGCTGTCGTTGTACAACGTTATCGACCAACGCGTGCTCAATGGTGATGACGGCAATTATCTGATACCGGTGCAGACGACCGCCGGCTATGCCGAGGCCGCTTTGACCGAACCGTGGGCGTGTGTAATTGCCGCTTATCGGCTCAAGTACCGCACCAGCCTCAAGCCAGGCGGAATCACCTGGGTGATCGGATCGCCCAATGCCCAAAAAGAGTACACTATCAGCGCCGGTTTCGACGAAAACTCCGCTCCCTCGCGCTTGCTCTTGACCAATGTGCCCGAAAAGTTTGCCGACTGGCTCAAGGCGCGGGCCAAGAAGCTGGGTGTGGAAGTCACCGAGGTGGAAGATCTGGCAGCGCCACCCGTGGAAGAAGTCGACGACATTGTGTTTCTGGCACCCACACCCGAAATAATCGAGGCGGCCAGCCCGCATCTGGCCTACTTCGGCATTGCCGCGATCTTGCCCGACGGTCCCCTGTCGCGCCCGGTAAGCATCGATATGGGGCGCGTGCACTATCACCGCTGGGTATACGTGGCCACCAAAAGTGCGGATGTGGCACGTGCCTACAGCGACCTACCGGTGCGCTCCTCCTTGAGGCCGGGTGGGCGGGCCCTGTTCGTTGGGGCGGGCGGCCCGATGGGACGCATGCACGTCCAGCGGGCCATCCAGATTGCCGAAAGTCCGGCGACCATCGTATGCACCGACGTCAGCGAGTTGCGCATCAACGACCTGTATGAGAGTTATGCCGAGGAGGCAAAGGCCAAAGGGATTGATTTTGTGTGCCTCAATCCGATGGAAAAAGAATCCTATGCCAAGGCGATGAAAGAATACGACAAGCAAGGGTTTGATGACGTCATCGTGTTGGCACCTATTCCCCCGGTGATCACTGAGGCCAGCACTCACCTGGCACCCCAAGGGGTGATGAACGTTTTTGCCGGCGTTGCCCGCGGCACGATGGTCAATCTCAACCTGACCGATTTGTATGAAAAAGACGTTCGCCATATCGGTCACTCGGCTTCCGACATCGACGACATGAACGTGATGCTGGACCAGATCGAATCGGGCCAGCTTTCAACCAACCGCACAGTGGCTGCCATCGGTTCGATGAATGCAGCCCGGGACGGGTTGATGGCCGTGCGAGATACTGTCTTCCCCGGCAAGGTCGTCATCTATCCGCACATCAAGGAGTTGCCGCTTACCTCTCTGGCTGAGCTGAAATCAAAATTGCCGAACGTTTATGCCAAGCTTAAAGCCGGGCGGGAATGGACCAACGAAGCTGAAGACGAGCTGCTGGAATCAATGTTGCCTTAGCCCATCTGGCGACACGGGAGGATATGCATGCAAGGTGTATTGCAGGACAAAATCGCCCTGGTCACCGGGGGTGCACAGGGCCTGGGAGAAGCTATCTGCTGGCGACTGGCACGCGAAGGTTGCAGCCTGGTTGTGGCCGACCTGAACGTCGAGAGCGCCCGTGAAACGGCAGCCAGAATACAAGACTATCTGGACAACGAA
>CAZHBM010000475.1:1869-2748 GCA_964529945.1 uncultured Anaerolineales bacterium
CTTCGGGACAGCGCGTCATCGCGGTGGGCGTCGACGTCACCAAGGAAGATCAGGTAGCGGCGATGTACGCGCGGGTGCTGGAAGAATTCAGCCGGCTTGACATCCTGGTGTCCAACGCCGGCATCCTGATTGCCGGAGAGGTGGACCAGTTCCCGGCCGAAAAATGGGAGGCCGTGATTCGTGTCAACCTGTTCGGCTATTTCTTGTGCGCCAAACACGCTGCGCGCATCATGAAGGAACAGCAGCGTGGTGTCATTATCCAGATCAATTCCAAGTCGGGCAAAAAGGGGAGCTATAAGAGCTCGGCCTACGCCGCATCCAAGTTTGGTGGCATCGGTTTCACACAGAGCCTGGCGCTGGAGATGGCCGAATACGGCGTGCGCGTCAACGCTATCTGCCCTGGGAACCTGCTGGATTCGCCCCTGTGGGTCGATTCCCTATACAAGCAGTATGCCAAGAAGTGGGGCATCACCGAGGAAGCAGTCCGTCAGAAGTACTTGGATCAGGTGCCCCTGAAGCGCGGCTGCACCTATGACGACGTATGCAACGTGTTGGTGTTTCTGGCCTCCGAACAGGCCAGCTATATGACCGGGCAGGCCGTCAATGTGACAGGTGGTCAGGAGATGCGCTAGAGATATCCCCTGTGTACCGGGCAGACAAGCTGCAGAACACATTGGCGGATATGTGCCGCAAACTGGACGGTGCTGAGGCAGCGGTGATTGTCAGTGTGGTAGGGTTTGTGGTGGCCTCGTACTCCACCGGGGAGGCATTCTTCGACGGCAACCAGAATGCAGATAGTTCCCAGGTGGCAGCGATGACCTCCACCTTAGTTGCATTGGGAGCTCGGGTAATGACCCGTTGGGGCTGGGTGAAGGCGAA
>CAZHBM010000476.1:0-2743 GCA_964529945.1 uncultured Anaerolineales bacterium
GCCGGCCAAGGGTTTGAAGTCCGCATCTGGAAGGAAGGCGAGCCGGCGGTCGGCGCCCACGACGCGGTCCAGGACAACCTGGCGGGTAAAATAAGCACCGTCGGCACCAACCTATATCAATTGGAAATCGACATTAGTGACGTTCCGGGGGTCAAAGGCCGCACCGGCGACTACTTGTGGACGGTACTGGTCGTACAAGTCGAACCCGAATACAAGGAACTGGGAATTGAAGCGCCGCCCAGTGAGCTTCGCTATGAAGCGCCCGGTGGCGGCGGCGACAGTGGCGGAGGGGGCACACAACCCACCTTCTGAGCCGCTACTTTGGATTTCCGATTTGGTTACTTATGCGCTATTGGTATCAAAAGCCTTCAGGTTTCACCCACCGCAGGCCGGCAGCCGGTCGCCTGGCCTGTACCTCGCGTGCCGTCTTCCTCTCGGCCTGTCTGGTTCTCTTGACCAGCCTGCCGGCGGCGGCCGCTAGACCTGCCTCGTCTCAGATCGCCCCGTTTCGCACTCAGGTTGACAGATCGCTTCAATTGTCAGCCACCGCGCCGGTGAACCAACCGCCCGCCACAACGGCTGAGGCCATCACCTGGAACGACGGGACACATCGAGTCGCTTTTCGCCCGGAGGGGATCACGATAGCCACCGGCCAAATGGCGGTTGCGGTGACGTTCGTGGACGCAGAACCAGGGCGACCCGAGCAGGCTGTGGCCGGCGACCGGTTCGACTCAAACGCTCTTCCGGGCGCAGCGACCGGCTCCGTGATCTATGACCATCTTTGGCCGGGTGTGAGCGTAATTTACCAAACCCAGCCGGGAGCGCTGGCCAAAAGCAGCTATTACGTCGCCCCGGCGTGTGCCCTTGACGAGGCCGGCCTGAGCTGCGCCCGATTGGGAGAAAAAACAATCGCACGCATCCAGCTCGACTACCATAATCCGGTTCAACTGGACGGTGATGGCAACCTGGTCGTCCGGCTGCAAAGGCGCCAATTGCGCGAAACGGCCCCGGTGGCCTGGCAAATCATAAGCGGCCGGGCGGTTCCGCGGCCAGCCGCGTTCCGCATCCTGGGGCCGTCCCATGCCGGCTTCGAAGTCAGCGGGTACGACGCCCGCTACCCGTTGATCATCGATCCCACCCTGAGCTGGAATACCTTCCTGGGCGGCACCAGCAGCGACCAGGCCGACGCAATCGCCGTTGACCAGGCCGGCAACACCTACGTGGTCGGGACCAGCTACGTCAGTTGGGGCGATCCATTGAGCTCTACCGTTGGCGCGCGCGACGTGTTTGTCGCCAAGCTCGACCCGGACGGAAATCTGGAATGGAACACTTTCCTGGGCGGCAGCGGCACAGACTACGCCCAGGACGTGACGGTGGATAACAGTGCCAACGTCTATGTGGCCGGCAGCAGCTATGCCCCCTGGGGCGATCCGGTGAGCGACTTCACCGAGGCTCAGGATGGTTTTGTGGCCAAGTTGAACAACAGCGGAGAGTTGCAGTGGCACACTTTCCTGGGCGGCACGGGCAATGATACGGTCAACGGCATCGACCTGGCATCTGACGGTTCCATTTACCTGGCCGGCACCAGCGATTCCAGCGATTGGAGTACCACGCTGCAAGGCCCCAGCGGCGGGGACGATGCCTTTGCCGCCAGGCTAAACAGCAGCGGCGGGCTGGTGTGGCACACGTTTGTGGGCTCGAGCGCCGCCGATGCCGGCAACGACGTCAGCGTTGACACAGGCGGAATCATTCATGTGGTCGGTACCACTGCCGAGGGCTGGGGCACCTATGCAAGCGGATCCGATTCAGGCGGCGAGGATGCCTTCGTGGTTACCTTGAGCAACACCGGCAGCCAGCTGTGGCTCAGGTTCATCGGTTCGACGGCCAATGACCAGGGTAACGCCATTGCCACCTACGGTGCTAGCACATATATCATCGGCACTGCCGGCGCCGGCTGGGGTGATCCCGAACGCGATTACAGCGCCGGCAAGGACGCTTTCGTAGCCCAATTTAAATCCGACGGCTTAACGCTCTGGTACACGTTTTTGGGCGGCACCGCTGACGATAGTGGCGAAGACATTACCATCGAAGGTAGTGATATCTACGTCACCGGTACCAGCGGTTCGGCCTGGGGAACACCGGTGAACGCCTACAGCGGCGGCAACGATGGGTTTGTCGACCAGTTGAGCAGCACCGGTGCGCTGCAAACGCATACCTTCCTCGGCGCGACCGGCGACGACCAAGGGCGAGGGATCGATGTGGGCAGTGATCGGGCGATCTATGTCGCCGGTACGAGCGCCATCAGTTGGGGTGACCCCATCCAGCTACACAGCAGCAACTACGATGGGTTCGCCGCCAAACTGGCCTATTTCGCCAGCGGCGAGATTCGTACCCAGGGTGGCAGCCCGGTTGCCGGCGTGACCGTCGGCGCCTCGAACGGCGCCCAGGCATTGTCTTTGACCACTGGCCAGTACACGGTCACCGGGTTCATCAGCGGTACCTACGCCCTCACACCAACGTTGACCGAGTACCTGTTTTCGCCTCTCAGCCGGCTGGTCACTTTCCCACCCGACAAGACCGGCCTGAATTTCACTGCCTATCCAATCACCCATACTGTGACCGGCCAGGTACTTGACCAGGGCGGCAGCCCGCTGGCCGGTGTCAACATCGCCGCCAGCGACGGCAGCCAACAAACCACCCCCGCCAGCGGCCGTTACACGATCACCGGCCTGATCAGCGCCAC
>CAZHBM010000477.1:0-1436 GCA_964529945.1 uncultured Anaerolineales bacterium
TAATATTGTAGGTGAAGTCTTGACATCGATGTCGCGCCGCCTGGCGGTGCGTCGAGAGTGGGTAAATGGCCGACACAAATTGCCCTTTGAGCGAACGCGAAATTGAAGTGCTGCAACTGGTGGCGACGGGTGCCAGCAACCAGGAGATTGCCCAGGAGTTGGTGATAAGTGTCAACACCGTTAAGGTTCACCTGCGCAACATTTTCGAGAAGCTAGGCGTGCAGTCACGCACCGAAGCCACTCTGTATGCGATTCGCCAGGGGTTGGTACGAGTAGACGAAGAAGTCGCAACCGGCGAGGCGGACCAGGCGCCCGCTGATGAAGAGACATTCGTCAGGCCGGTTCATTTGTGGCAGCGTTTGGTTGCAGTCATCGCGCTGGCTGTGGTCAGCGCGTTGTTGATATGGACCAGTCTGCCGCAACCGGGTGCCGGTCTGGTGAGTAACAACCCGATTTCCGACCAGCCATTGCTGGGGCCGGCGGCGTCGGCCCGTGTGGCGACCTCCAGATGGGTGCCTCGAGCCGATCTGCCATCCCCCAGGAGTCGCCTGGCACTGGCCGCTTATGGTGGGCGGTTGTATGCCATCGGTGGCGACAACGAGGACGGCGCAAGCGATCAGGTGGACGTGTTTTCGCCGGCCACCAACGCCTGGCGTCGTGGGCAGAACAAGCCACTGGCGGTGTCGAACATCGCAGCCGTTACTGTAGGCGACCACATTTACGTGCCCGGCGGCTGCGTGAATATGCAGACGGCGACCGACACGCTGGCGGTTTACGATCCAGTCATGGACCAATGGGACACTCGGGCGCCGTTGCTCCACCCTGTATGCGGCTACGCGCTGGCAGAGGTTGGGATGAGGCTGTTCGTCGTCGGTGGTTGGGACGGTACGGCGTTTGTGGACACAGTTCAGGTATATGACGTGCGGTCCGATAGCTGGCAGATCGGGAGACCCCTGCCAAGTGTGCGCGGCTTTGCCGCGGCTGCCAACCTGGATGGTGACCTGTACGTGGTCGGCGGCTATGACGGTGTACGCGTGCTGGATGAAACGCTGGTCTACGACGAGGAAAACGGTCAGTGGATCCAAAGATCGCCTATGAATTCGGCTCGCGCCGGACTTGGTCTGGCAGCCTTTAACGGCCGGCTGTATGCGGTTGGAGGTGGTTGGAATGAGTACCTGGCCACTAACGAAGTCTATGATGCAGTTAACGACCTTTGGAGCCCCTTCGAAACCCCGGTCCTCGGGGAGTGGCGAAATTTGGGCGTGACCGTCAATGGCTCCGAGATTTACGCTATCGGCGGCTGGAACGGAAGTTACGTGGCCGTTAACGAGGCTTATCGCGTTTTGTTCCGCCTCTTGTTGCCGGTGGTGGAGGACAAGGACTAGGATCCAACCTCAGAGAGCCGGGGCGGTCAGCTTCTCAAGTTTGGGGGCTGT
>CAZHBM010000477.1:1446-2737 GCA_964529945.1 uncultured Anaerolineales bacterium
GCCGCGGCCTCCGGTTCGATTCTCCCTCCATACATCTGGGACAGTCCCAGTTTCTTTCTGAGTTGGTTGGGCGCCATACCGTTTTTGTAGTCGCGAATGGCGGCCGTCCAGCGTAGCATCTCAAAAGATGCGCCGTCGCGCAAGCCGGCGTTGTTGGAAATATCGGTCAGTACGTATTCCAGGTTGCGGGCGGTACACTCGAAAAGGTGTACCTTTGGCTGGTAACGCAACAAGTACTGGCGCAAGACGGGCATAAGGTCGGCCGGGAGTTTGAGTTTCCTCTCTTTGTGGTGATGGCGCGGGTTCTTGTAGCGAATGTAGAGCACGGGCTCTGCGGGAACGGACGTATCCAGGTCGGCGAGGGCGATATTCATGCATTCGCTTTTTTTGATGCCTGTTTCCAGCAGCAGCCTGACGAGCAGCAGTGGCCGCGGGTCAGGTTCATCGGCCATCAACTCCTGGCGGGCGGCGTCCAGCAACCTGTCGACTTGTTCGTCGAACAGGAATCTTGGCAGCGGCGCGCGCGCCTGATTGTGGGCGATGTTGGTGGCCGGGTCGGTGGCAACGACGCCTATTTCGTGCAGCCAGCCAAAAAACACCTTGAGGGTTGTCAGCCGGCGGCTATAGGTTTTGGGGCTGCAGGGTACGCCGCGGGTTTCGAGCATCCAGGTGAGGAATTCGTTGATGTGGTGGGTGCTGATTTCCCCAATTGGTTTGCTGGCGGTTTCGTATTTGCTGAAAAGGCGCAGATCGCTCAAGAATGCCTTGACTGTGTTATCGGAAAAGCCCTGGCGGCGCATGTGATCGGCAAATGCGCCTGTGCAGGCTGCCAGTGACGAAGCGCGCGTCAGACTGCCCTCATCGGGGGTGTGTAGCGGCTTCTTTTCGCCCTCGATACCGCGCTGTGAGAAAAGGGACAGTTGTTCTGGTTGCGCCACATTCGGGTCGGTCATCGAGTGCTCCTTTCGTGTAGACATAGGCTGTAGAAACATTGTACTACGAATGGGTGTGCATGTCAACATAAATAGGCAGGATAGAAGCTGTGTGCTTGCTATCGATGGGCGCTTGGGGTACAATCCAGGACCGACGCTCAATCACACTCGCAGAGGATATAACAATTGGACGACACAAAGCCCCGTTTGAATGAACGTTTGCTGTCAGTCGGAATACTGGTTTTCGTTGCTGCCGTTGTATTTGTGCTGGACCAATGGTCTAAAGCTTATGTGAAAACACATTTGGCCCTGGGAGATTGGTGGGCGCCGATTCCCTCGGCGTGGCGTCTGTTCCGTTT
>CAZHBM010000478.1:0-2736 GCA_964529945.1 uncultured Anaerolineales bacterium
TGACGCATCGGGCCATCGGGAGCTCTGAAAATCGAATCGACGGGATCGGCAAAGTGACCGGCGTGACACGTTACCCGGGCGACAATAACTACGATGATGCGCTGTGGATGAAGGTGTTGTTCGCCGGCCGGCCTCACGCAAGAATCCGCAACATCCAAATCGCCCGTGCCCAGGCTCTGCCGGGCGTGGTGGCTGTGTTGACGGCCAAAGACGTGCCGGTCAACGAATACGGTCTGCAGATCCCAGATCAGCCGGTGCTGTGCGGCCCGGGTTCAAGCATAGCGGGAGCCGACGTGGTACGTTTCGTCGGCGACCAGGTTGCCCTGGTGGTTGCAGAAACAGAGGAAATTGCGACTGAAGGTGCGGCACTGATTGAGGTGGACTACGAAGACTTGCCGGTCGTGACCGACCCGTTCAAGAGTCGCGAGCCGGCCTCGCCTCGTCTTCACCCGCACGTGGTGGACAACGTTGCTTTCCACAAAAGGGTCATTAAGGGCGATGTGGACAGCGCCTGGGCCGACTGCGACGTGATCGTTGAAGGGACATACCATACGCCGGCGCAGGAACACCTTTACCTGCAGCCGGAGGCCGGAAGCGCTTTCATCGACGTGGAAGGACGCATAACGGTTCACGTTGCCGGCCAATGGACGTGGGAGGATCAACAACAGATCGCGCACGCGTTGGACCTGACTCCCGAAAGCGTTCGCGTCGTTTATGATGCCATCGGCGGTGCATTTGGCGGGCGCGAAGATATGAGCGTGCAGATCGTGTTGGCTTTGGCCGTTATGAGATTGCGCGACCGCGGGATAAGGCGGCCCGTGAAGATTATTTGGAGTCGCAGCGAGTCCATCGTCGGCCACTGTAAACGCCATCCCATGGTCATTCGGGCCAAGTGGGGCGCAACGCGCGATGGGAGGCTGTTGGCCTGCGATACGGAGATCGTCAGCGACTGTGGGGCATATATGTACACCAGCAACAAGGTTATGGGCAATGCGATTCTCACCTGCAGCGGCCCGTATGAATTCCCGCACATTCGCGTCGATGGTGCCTCGGTCTACACCAACAACCTGCCGGGTGGCGCCTTCCGTGGCTTTGGCGCTCCGCAGGGGCTATTCGCGGCCGAATCGCAGATGAATAAGCTGGCCGAGGCCTTAGGTTTGGATGCGCTCGAGATACGCCTGAAGAATGTGTTGGATGACGAGAAGTTGTCGGTTTCGGGGACACCGCTACCGGGTGGCGTGAGTGTGGGCCAGATGCTGACGGAAACGGCCAAAGCCGGCGGCTGGTCCAAGGAAAAACGCGTGGCGGCAGCCGGCGGCGGGCGCACGGGGCGGCTGTTCGGGCGCGGAATTGCGGCCGGGTTCAAGAACATTGGCTTCAGTTTTGGCTACCAGGAAAACAGCTGGGCCAAAGTCGTGATAGAGGGCAATGCCGAACCGACCAAAGCGACCGTATACCTGGCCGGGGCGGACGTGGGGCAGGGCCACCATACGGCGATGGTCCAGATTGCGGCCCATGCCCTCAATCTACCGGTCAGCCAGATCGAGCTGGTGGCCTCGGACACGGCCACGTCCGACAGTTCGGGCAGTGCCTCGGCTTCGCGATTGACCTATATGGCAGGCAACGCGGTCAAAGGGGCGGCCGAGCGCGCCCTGGCCAGTTGGCGCAATGAAGATCGTCCCGGCGTGGCGGAATACGTTTACCTGGCGCCCAAGACGGAGACGTTTACGCCCGAGGAAGGACACCCGTTCCAGCCGAACTTCGCCTACGGTTACGTGGCCCAACTGGTCGAGGTTATGGTCGACCCGGAAACCGGCTTCATCGACATTCTGCGCGTCATCTCAGCTCACGACGTGGGCAAGGCAATCAATCCACTGCAGGTATTGGGACAAATCGAGGGCGGTATCGTCCAGGCAGAGGGATACGCTCTGATGGAAGACTTCAAGATGAAGGATGGTTACGTGCTGACGCCCAACATGAGCACCTATCTCATCCCCGGCATTCTGGACATTCCCTCACGGGTGGAGGCGCTGGTGCTGGAGAATCCCGATCCCGATGGTCCCCACGGCGTCCGAGGCATGGCGGAGATGCCGGTACTGCCGCTGGCCCCGGCTCTGGTGGCGGCGGTGCACGATGCTACCGGTGTCTGGTTCGATGAATTTCCCCTGACACCTGAACGCGTCCTGCGAGGGCTGGGCCGAATCGACGACAGCCGAATGTGAGAGAGGCTTCGCATCCGGAATGCGCTCGCGCGGCGGTCGCGTCCTCTTCGTCGAACGTTGACTGGCCTTACCTCGTTTCCCGATTTCCAGTCAACGCCGTTCGTACAGGCAGGTAAATGGCAGATGCCTCGGGTATGTCCGGAGTTTGCCAGATCAAATGTCTCGTGCTACAAAACAGCCGGACACCCGCCGGCGCGCCTGGTGAGGCGACGGCGTTTGCTTTGAAACAATTGACTTTTGACAGTGAGATAATATGACGACCACAAGTTTACATAATAATGAGAATCTTCATCACCCTCCGACTTTCTGGAATTGGGCGACGATTGCCGAAATCGTTTTTGTGATCGCGCTGGCGGCGTTAGCGGCCGGTTTGCGATTCAACCACATCGAACAGGTCCCGCCGGGCTTGAATTCGGACGAGGCGGTTGGGGCTGTGGGTGCCCTGGAAACGCTTCGCAATGGCGTTCGCCTCTACTATTCGGGTCAGGGAGGCAGCGGGGCCCTAGGATTTCAC